>CAZVQH010000156.1:0-1561 GCA_964629205.1 uncultured Gammaproteobacteria bacterium | reverse complement strand
TTATCCCCATTGGTTGAGATTTTACGAAAAAATAAATTTCCCTAAAGCCCTGATAAAAAATTCTTACATCTCTGAGGAAGAATTTTTGAGCGAAATTGAAAAAACCGCTTCGTCTTTACTTTCCCGATGATATGTCAAACTCTTACTTAATTGTTGCTTAATCGTCTGCCCTATAGTATAATTCACTACTTATGTCCGACCGAAAAATCCGTTTTAGATCCGATTTTGATGGCGTTTTTAATATGCCTGAGGTCGGAGCTGATGCTTTCCTTCAAATGTATAGCGGCTATATTGCCGGCGCAATCGGAATTGCCACAAAAGATTTGAGTGCAATATTGAAGGACGCGCGGCAAATTGTTTATGAAAACCCGGAAAAACACGGATGGAAGATTAACGGCGTATTGGTTGCCCCTTGGTATGCCGACCATTATCAGGAGGCTAAGGCGATAGCCGATGTCGGGCTTGGAATCATCAGGGATCAGGGTATCGAAACCCGCAACCATGTTCCCTCGAAGAAGGAAACGCCCGACTTCCTTAACGAAGCCTTTCAGGCGGCCCATTCTTCAATAATTGCCCCACCCAAACCCGGAGCGCGGGATGCGCTTGAGGAATTGAATGCCCAAACAGATTTTGCCCTGGTTTCAAATTCGGAAACCGTAAACGTAAGAAATGGTCTCGTTAAAATTTATGGCGGTGACGAAGCAAGGGCCGGAAGGATCAGAGTGATCGGCGACGCAAAAAAACAGAAAGTTGATCCGAGCTACAATAAAATACAAAAATCTATATATGTCCCCGGACTCACCCGCAGACCTCTCCTGAGACGCAGACAGTTCCTTGAAACCCTCAAAAAAGAAGGCGCGGAAGCATTTATGGAGGATGTTGCCGAATTCTTATATGCTCCGGTTGTTGCCGGAATGTTCGGGATACTTCTCAAAACCCCCCGGACCCGTTCGTACGAAAGTCATTTCTTTAAGCAGCATTCACGAGGATATGTGGCCAACGATCTTGAACAAGCGGTCAAAATAGTCAAAAACCTGCGAAAGTAATCCCCCGTTTGTGGTAGAATTCACTCTGAAAAATGGCTTATTTCATAATCATAACCGGTCCCCAATCGTCCGGAAAAACAAGCAGTTTTAAACACCTAAAAAAACTGCATAAGCGCGCTAAATTCATCGAGGAAGTCACCCCATACGACTTCAAAGGAAGCGATCATCCTAAATATATTTCAACCTACGGGATTCAGGAGGCATTGGCAAAAAAAACGATAGCTTTGTTGAAAAAAATAGACCCGAAGGATAATTATTTTATGGAGACCGGCCCGATGCAGATTGTTTATCTCGAAAAGTATTCGGGATTAAAACAAGCTAATTTTTATTATGAAAAGTTCCTCAGAATCATGGAGCATTGGAATCCCATTCTTGTTTTCATAGACACAAAACCTGAAATCAGCTTCAAAAGAAGGAGAAATACATATCTGGAACGCATAAAGAAGCATAAACTCCAGGATTCGCGAAAAACCGTCATGAATACATATCGGGAAAAAATATTCAGACTCTATCCC
>CAZVQH010000155.1:0-1577 GCA_964629205.1 uncultured Gammaproteobacteria bacterium | reverse complement strand
GGATAAGTTAGTGTCATTTACCAGAAATGTGTTCAGGGATTTTTTTGGAATTTCCATTTTTGCAATTGCGGAGTTGAAATTGCGTTCAACCGATTCCAGCGAACGTGCCGGGGCATAGAACTTCAGAGGAAAAAAAATAATGTTTACGGCGACCAGGAGCAACATGGGAACCTTCTCGTCAAACGCGATAGGTTTGAGGAAAAAAACTATCATCAGTTGCAGTAATAATATTGTCGGAAAAAAATAATGGGCGGCGCCTTTCCCCAAAACCAAAAATACAAATGCCGTAACGACCGACATTAAATACCATCCCCTAAGTTCAGTTTTTCGGGCGTAAATATAGGCGACTGTAAGAATCAACAACAGCCCCAAAATTGTGACCGGAACCCACTGGAAAGACTGATTGTTGAGATCGACCAGGTGAGCGAGCGATGTTATGCTTTTTGCATATTCGCCCGTCACGAATTCGGCGGCTTTTGGGCTAAAAACACTTTTGGCAATAACAAACCCATGTTTCAGGTCAAAAGCAATTACGGGGAGGAATGTGAGAGTGAAGGGGACAAGAAAATAAACGGAATTTAAAATTTTCCGCTTAAGCCACTGGTCATTGACGAATATTTTTCTCGTGAGAAACGGGGCAAAAACCGCAACCGCACTAATCGGATGGTAGTTGACGATTATGCCGCCCATGAATCCGAGAACCAGTATCGCCAGATACCCAATCCTCCTCGCCGTAAAAAAATATGCCAGATAAAGTACAAGGAGTGTCATATACGTAAAGGCATTGCCCGGGGATCTTCCGGAAAGGATTATATAGGGAGTGGTTGCAATCCAAATAACCGAGAGAAACGTATACAAGTTGCCATACTGCTTCCGTATCAGCATAAATAGCGCCATAAATGCAACTACAAAAAGTCCGGCGTTGGCATAAACAACCGCTTTGTAACTATCAAAAACAGCCAGAAACGGAGCGAAAAGATAGAAATGGTATGGAGCAAGACGCAGTCCCGAAAAACTGAATTGGGGTCCAACTAGAGTAAACTTGCCCTGGGTTATTTTTTCCATCATCCACAGGTCCCTCCCGAAATCAGAATCGTAATTATATGAAGGCGCCATCCTGAACGAGGATGCAACCTTATAAAAAAAAATCACCGAAGTGATCAGAAGTATAAGAAGCAAATATTTTTTCATGTTTACTTGAAATAAGGCACTCCCCACCACGCAACCGGATCGACAAAGCGGTAGTCGCGGTTTAGTTTGGATATTTCCTTCATATCTGAGTCCGTCAGACTGAAATCATACACGTCTATGTTCCCGGCAATCCTCTCCGGAAAAATACTTTTCGGAATAGCGGAAATCCCTCGCTGAACCAACCATCTGATGAGAATTTGGGCTGATGTTTTTTTGTGGGCATCGGCAATTTCAAGTATCTTTTTATCGTTGACTGGTCTTTGGCTTTTGTCCCCTTCCTGGGACCCGAGAGGGGAGTAGGCGGTAACGACGATATCCTTTTTTCCGCAATAGGAAATCAGCGCCTCCTGCGAATTGTAGGGATGGACTTCTACCTGATTCACAAC
>CAZVQH010000154.1:0-1586 GCA_964629205.1 uncultured Gammaproteobacteria bacterium | reverse complement strand
TCGCAAGATCTCTCCACCACTTATCAACTTTCGTATCAATTTCAAGCGCAACTCCTTTCAAACCATGAGGTGAAAAATTTGGGAAAATGTCTACAGACTTTAATATGTTTCCCCTTCTTCCAACTAAGTCCAGAACTGCCCCCAATGCCCTCGGATTAACATCAACAAACGCTTCCATAACGGTTGCATCCATCACCGCTGGCCGGACAACAGTATTTCCGGATGAATGCGGATCAACAGTCACCCGGGGCTTATCGGTTCGGGTTATTATTCGGCCTGTTGAGGAAAGTTCGTTCAATAGAGCCCTCAGATCCCCATCAACGGCACGATTAGGTATCAATATCGCACGTCTTGGATCGGCAAACTTTTCATAAGATCCAAACATCCTCAATAATGACAGGTGCTTAAGATCACTGTTGTCTAGGTGGATCGACGTTGCGCTTCCGGGTAAATTTGGTGCTCGAACTGTTTCCTTTTGTCCCATATATCAAAAAACCCCGCCTATTTAAGCGGGGTAATGTTTCGTTTAAAAACTACCACCCCATTAAATGGGTGACAAAAAAGTTGGCCATATAAATTTTCTTACTCATGATTGGATTAATTATACCCGATAAAACAAAGTATTAAGTAAGAAGTTCAGCCTTGCCAATAAAGTAAAAAGATTGTATGATAAGAAAATCCATATGAAAACTGTTTATGTAAGCGAGCTCGTAGATAAAGTCGGTGAGACGGTCGAACTTTACGGTTGGATCGATTCAAAACGTGATCATAAAAAAATCGTATTTATCGATCTGCGTGACCGGACAGGCACCGTCCAGGTGGTTGGAGGGGAAGATTTCAAAATCGTTTCCGCCGAGGATGTCGTTCTTATCAAGGGTGAGGTCAAAAAACGACCCGAAAAACTTATCAATCCCAAAATAAAAACCGGCACCATTGAAGTTGAGGCAAAATCTATCAAAGTATTGAATAAGACTAAGCCCCTTCCGATCCCGGTTACAACCGACGGTCTTGAGATAGATGAAGAGGTCAGGCTTAAATATAGGTATCTTGATATAAGACGACCCCGAATGTACAAAAACCTCGCTCTCAGAAGCAAGTTTATAGACCTGGTGCGGCAATATCTTTTCGGAGAGGGGTTTGTTGAGATTGAGACTCCGATACTTTCCGAAACCACTCCTGAAGGCGCACGGGACTTCATAGTTCCATCCCGTCTTCAGCCAGGCAAATTTTATGCCCTTCCCCAATCGCCCCAGCAATACAAACAATTATTGATGGTCGGGGGCGTTGAGAAATATTTCCAGATTGCTCGCTGCTTCCGCGACGAGGATCCCCGGGCCGACCGTGCCTATGGGGAGTTTACCCAGCTTGACTTGGAAATGAGTTTTGTTGAGCGGGAGAATGTCATGAATCTTGTCGAATCAATGATTATTTCCGTTTACGATAAGCTTGGCGTCAAGATCAAACAGAAACCCTTCCCTGTATTCACATATAAGGAAGCAATAGAAAAATTCGGAGCCGATAAATTTGACATGAGGACCGATGAGGACAAAAAAAATAACATTCAGGCTTTTGCCTGGGTAATAGAT
>CAZVQH010000153.1:0-1597 GCA_964629205.1 uncultured Gammaproteobacteria bacterium | reverse complement strand
ATAATCAACCTTGACTCCAAGCGCTTTCATGCCATTCACGATCCGATCAATAGGCCGCGCTCCCAGTCGGCATCCACCTGGATTTGGAACAACACATTCCCCGAATTTAAAAAGCAAAGGGGCAAAAAACATAAAGGAGGCGCGTATTTTGGAACCGTAAAACATATCGACTTCATTCGTTTTGAGGTTTTTCCCGCTTACTTTTAATTTATTCTTGTCTACGAACTCCGCTTCGCCTCCTAAGGACTTGACCATCTCTATCAGATCGGCGACATCGCTGATTCTCGGAATATTTTCCAAGTATGCCGTGCCGTCAAACATCAGGGCGGCGATTATGGTTTTCAAGGCAACATTTTTCGCACCTGACAATGTGACTTCGCCTTTGAGCGGCTTACCGCCGTTTATGATAAATGAGTCTTTCATATGACAATTACCTCTTCCTTTAATTCTACCCCATACTTCTGTTTTACCGTTGACTTGATTATGCCGAGGAGTTTTACCAGATCTTCCCTTTTCCCTTCCTTCTTGTTGATGATGAAATTGGCATGAATCGGAGATACAAAAAATGCCCCCACCTCATATCCTTTGAGACCGCTCTTGTCGATAAGGTATCCGGCTGAAGTCGTGGGCAGGTTTAATTTGATTTTTTCCTCTTCGGATATATTCTTGAAAAAACACCCGCTTGATGCAATTCCAAACGGCTGGGTTTTTTTGCGGTATTCGAGTGCCCAGGCGGCCTTTTTCATAAGTTCTTCCCTAGAGGCTTTTTTAAGTTTGAAAACGGCGTCAACAATGATTTCTCCGGTTTTCTGAAGGATCGAAAAGTCATAGGCAAAGTTGAAATAACTCTGCTCTTCACGACGGACATTGCCGTGTGCATCCATTATATATGCATAGATAAGATTATCGCCAAAATATGTCATCGGTTTTGTCCATTTGGAATTCATGAATATAGCGCCGCCCAAAGTCCCGGGTAATCCCTGATGGTATTCGAACCCTTCCCAACCGCGGTTTACCGATGTGGCGATAAGGAGCGAAACGGGATAACCTGACGAAACGGAAATGGTGGCTGTTTTGTCGTCCTCGTCCAGGACTTCAAGATTCCTGTAATTATTTTTTACGACCAAACCTTTTATTTCATTTTTAACGATTGCCAGATTACTCCCCCCTCCCAGCATGAAAAACGGCAAGTTATTCTTAAGTGCATATTTTTTGGCGGCGATAAGATCTTCCCTGCTTCTGGCTTCAATAAAATTTTCCGCGATTACATGAGTTTTGAGCGTCAGATATAAATAGAGATCCCTGTTTTTTTCTATTCTAAGTTCCGGATTCTTTGAGTCAATTATTTTAATAATCTCACTCCTCAACTTATAGACGTCCCCAGCCCCCATCGTAAAAATGACATCGCCCGATTTATGAAGAGCGGCAAGACTCTTTATGAGATCATCCTTGCTGTCGAAAGACTTAATCTTATCCTTTATTCCGCGAATAGCGATATCCTTTGATGTTATTTTGAATTTTGTTACATCCTCACGCGCCGATGCAAAAATGGGCAAGATGTAGGCAACATCAGCCAGGGACAAGCTTGCGGCAAACT
>CAZVQH010000152.1:0-1628 GCA_964629205.1 uncultured Gammaproteobacteria bacterium | reverse complement strand
ACATTGAGCTTTGATGTCCACCATCCGGACACGACTTGGAAAACCAGTTACGCAAGCATGCTGAAAACGGCGGGATTTTCAAGAGTCGAATTCTCGGAAAACATGATAAAGGTAAAAGGCGGCGATCGGAAGGTCGGGGTTGTTTTTGCTTTTAAATAACCATTTTGCTATGATAGGAAAATGCCAAAAGGAAAGCTTATTGTTATTGAAGGAACCGACGGCTCGGGTAAAACCACCCAACTTGAACTGCTACTTGAATATCTGAAAAACAGGAAGGTATCACACACCTCTTTTGACTTTCCGCAATACGGCAAGACTTTTTTCGGTGATTTTGTGGGCAGATTCCTGAATGGGGAATTCGGCCACTTTACGAGAATAAACCCGTATTTGGCAATGTTCCCTTATGCCGCCGACCGCTGGCAGGTGAAGGGCGATCTTTGGGCAGCTGTCAACACCAAAAAAGTTGTCTTGTGCAACCGATACAGTCCATCGGTACTTTATCAGGCAGTCAAGGTCAAACCCAGAAAGCGGGCCGAATTTCTCAAGTGGGCCGAGGTCCTGGAGCATCAGATATTCGGCATACCCAAACCTAATCTGGTACTTTTTCTTTATGTCCCTTTCAATTTCGCACAGAAACTCATAGAAAAGAAAAACAAGCGGGGATATCTCAACGGAAAATCCAAAGATCAACATGAGGAGGATGTGCAATTTTTGAAGAAAGTCGAAGCCATGTACTTGAAGATGGTCAAATCACAGGCGGATTGGATAAGAATTGACTGCGTAAAAAATAACAGACTATTGAGTCCTGGGGAGGTTCATAACAAAATCATTAGAATTCTCAGGCAAAAAAGGATTGTTTAAGTTTTTAGGGCGGGCTATTTGACAACTTAACCCTTAATTGCTATCATTGAATTTATCTTATGAATAAAAAACCGGACAGGAACTTTGTCAGCCTTATCATAATTTTCTTCCTCGCCTTTGGATTGTTTGTAACCTTGACGACTTTCAACAATCAGATCGCCACTTTCACACGGGCGAAAGAAGAGTTTATCCCCTCATCCGAAACTTCACTTATGTTTGCGTGGCCTTTGACGGCGAGCGTAAACGACAACGCATCTCCTGTTGAAATCAATGTTTTCATAAGAAATTCCAATAACACTCCTATCGCCAATAAACAGGTTACCCTGGTATCAACACTCGGTAGTTTTTCCCAACCCACCCAGGTGACAGATAAATCCGGAAAGAGCACTTTTTACCTTACATCATCCTCCGCTGGAATGGCCGAAGTGTCGGGAACCGTCGACGGCCAAACACAGCTCAAACAGAAAATTACCATAAAATTCGAGTAATTTATGAAAAAAATAACAAAAGTTGTCATTCCGGCAGCCGGATTCGGAACGAGATTTCTTCCTCAAACCAAGGCAATGCCGAAGGAAATGCTTCCTGTCGTTGACAAACCCGTTATTCAGTATGTGGTCGAAGAGGCGATAAATTCCAGCGTCGAGAACATCATCATCGTAACGGGATCAAACAAGCGGGCAATCGAGGATCATTTTGACGGCCCAAGCGAGGACTTGATAAAAAACCTGCTTGCGGGAAAGAAAGAACACCTTCTTCAGGAAATAGAA
>CAZVQH010000151.1:0-1632 GCA_964629205.1 uncultured Gammaproteobacteria bacterium | reverse complement strand
GGATTTAATTTTGCTCAACGGGGTAATCGAAATTTTTTTTACGGCTTCGTTTTTCTTGTTGTTTTTACCCGAAAAATCGGATCGTTCAATCAGCGTATTCCACTGTCCGCAGCTAGGGCAGCGTCCGAACCAGGAAGCCGAACCGCTACCGCACTCGCTGCATATGAATAAAGCCATATTACATTTTTTCCACAGTATTAATTCCCATAAGGCTTAGGCCTTTCTTGATTACGCTTGAAGTTGCCTTTGTCAGGACAAGTCTTAATTCCCGGGTCGGGAGGTCGGCTTTGAGAATGGGATTTTTTTGGTAAAAAACGTTAAAGTCCGACGATAACTCGTAAAGATAATTTGCAATAAGGTTAGGGGAATAATTTTCGGCGGCCTTAAGGACAACGGATGAAAACTGATGCAGTTTTCTCATGAGGTTCAACTCATCAAGTCCTACGTCTTCTGGCTTAATTGAGGTCCCAAACTCATTGAGCCCCGACTTCTTAAGCACCGACTGGCATCTGACGTAGGAGTAAATCAAATATGGGGCGGAATTTCCTTCAACGGCGATTGACTCGTCGATATCAAAATAAACAATCGTCTGGGTACTGTTTTTGAGAAATGAATACTTAGTTGAGGCGACAGAAAGAATCTCCGCAGTTTCCGGACTGCATTTGAATTTTTCCAGAATCCGCTTTTTTATTTGGTCGATAAGCCAATTGCCTTCTATGATGTTTCCGACGCGGGAAGACATTTTCCCGTCCTTCAACTTGACCCACTCGTAGGCTAGATGATACTGTCTATTCTTGTATTTTGCCTCATCTATAAGTTCTTCGACCTTAAAGGTAATCTTGAAAAAACTGGTCTGCTCGGGTGTCACTACATGGACGCATTTATCAAGCTCCCCGAATTCAGAAAATTCCTTCTCCGCCAAGCCCATCTCTTTCCCTTCATAAGTCGGGAATCCGAGCGAATTTATGAAAACCCGCGTATCCAGGCCATATTGTTTGCCGTTGAATACGATTGCTCCCTGGCTTTTCTCAAGAATGCCTTTCTCGTATATTTCCTTAGATATTTCGAGACCGCGTTTCGTAACTTCGCTTTCAAAATAAAGCCGGTCAAAATGACTGGAAACGCGCTTATAGATTTCGTTGTAGTAATCTAAACTCCATTGTCTGGTTTCTTGCCAAAGGGGTTGAATCTCGGGAGATTGATCGTAAATCATCTTGTTAATTTTAAGAATTTCATCTTTTGCAGCTTTGTAGTCATCATAAGCCGCCGTGCCCGCCGTATACATTTTCCCGATAAATTCTATTTTTTCCTGAAGTGTCTTTAATTTATTGTAATCGATCCCTGACTGTTTGATTCCATAGAGGCACTTGGCGATATGGAGTCCAACATCCCCCTGATAATTAGTACGTACAACCTCGTTACCGACAGCTTCGAAAATTCTAACCATCGCTTCCCCGGTTGAGATATTGCGCAAATGGCCAATATGGAAGAGTTTATGGGTATTCGGGTGGGCGAACTCAACCATTATCTTTTTATTTTTGCCCAGGTGGAATGACGGGAAGTTAAATTTACCTTCGGAAATAGACAGGGTTTTTTTGAGAAAATACTTTTTATTTACCCAAAAATTTATGA
>CAZVQH010000150.1:0-1649 GCA_964629205.1 uncultured Gammaproteobacteria bacterium | reverse complement strand
ATCCTGGATTACCTTTGCGACTATCGTAGTGCTTGAGGACGAAAGCGCAATACCAATCAGAAATGATTCCAAAATTGAGAATTTAAAAAAAAGACTTACGGCAAAAACGGCTAGAATGGAGAGACCGACCTGGAGAGAGCCGCCAATGAATATATACCTCCTCAGATTCAAAATACGGGTGAAATTAGTCTCCAGTCCCACGGTAAAAAGGAGCAGGATTATTCCGAAATAGGCAAAATTTTTTATCGCTTCAAGATGGATGAGCTCCGGAAAAAAATTACCGAGGACCAAACCCCCTATGATGTAGCCGACCAGGGGTGAAATCTTGGCTTTTTTAGACAAGGCAGCCAAAGCAAAGGGTATGCAAAGGAACAGGAAAAAGTTAAAAATAAGACCCGGCGCGATGTCACCCATAATAATGAGTATATCGGAGTTTTGCTTACTTTCTCAACCTTTTTTCGCAGTCGAGACAATTGGCGGCTTCCGGAATAAGCTCCAATCTGGCTTGAGGAATGGCAATGCCACAGCTCTCGCATTTTCCGTACTGGTTTTTTGATATTTTCTTCAAAGCGATATCTATCTGCACGACTCGTTTTTCCGAGTCCTTAATTTGCGCTTCGATTGTATCATGCCCTACCTGTTCTCTGACGTCGGTATCGACAGCGGCGTTGTCTGATGCATGGTCAGGATCCGAAAAAGGATCATCCTTCCTTAATTCCTCAATCTGCATCAAACTTCTTTGCTTCTCCTCCAGAAGTTTTTCTTTTTGTGTTGTTTCAAATCTTGCGGAGCGTTTTTTGTCCATATTTATTTATGCGGCATTTCGGCTAATTATTTTTTGCCAAAATTTTTAAAATTCGGTCTTAGTTTTTTTGCTTTCTCAATGATAAAACCCGATATACTGCGTCTCTTATAATATATAAAGTAAAAACTCGTTGTCAAGAGCAGTACCCCCGACATCAGCTGATTAAAACTATAACCCTGTAAGTATAAAGTAGGCGCCTTGATTTTGTCAAATATAAAATAGGTCAATGCAAAAAACCATAAAAAGAAGGCTAGCAGAAAACCGTGCTGATATTTCCCTTTTCTTATTTCAAACAGCAGTCGATATGAAACGAATGCCGCAAAAGCAAAGAATAGCGATTCATAGAAACCCGTCAGGTGTCTTAATCCTTCGTGTCCCACGAACTTCATTTTTAGTATGAATTCTGTTTTGGAACCTACTTCGCTTCCAGAGAAAAAACTTCCGAGTTTTCCGAAGACCAGCGTTATGAAAAGCGGCGGAATAAAATAATCGGCCATTTCCGCAAAGCTGATTTTCTTGAAGGAAAAGAAAAGATAAAGTGAAACAAAAAACCCTATAATGACTCCCCATACTGATATGCCGGGATAACCGTTTATCAGCAAAAACTTAAGAAGATCAAAACCGAATTCCTCCAGATTCAGGATCACATAGACGAGTCTTCCTGAAAACAATCCTCCGGCCATAGACAAAAACAGGCCGTCAAAAATATCCTCTTCCCGATGCGCGGTCATCCTGACATTCCTCCATAAGAGGAAGCATCCCCAAAAGAAAGCCAACATCATGAAGATGCCGAAAGTGTGTATTTTGATGAACTTGAGATCAAGTAAAACAGGCAGCATAATTA
>CAZVQH010000149.1:0-1656 GCA_964629205.1 uncultured Gammaproteobacteria bacterium | reverse complement strand
GACTCCGACCGACCTAGCCCGACCGATGGCATCGATCTCATCTATAAAAATAATCGTTGGTGAATTTTTTTTGGCTGTATCGAAAAGATCTCGAACTCGGGCGGCTCCTATTCCAACAAGCATTTCCATGAACTCCGATCCGGCAATTGAGAAGAACGGCACTCCCGCTTCTCCGGCTACGGCTTTGGCGAGTAGGGTTTTGCCGCATCCGGCCGGCCCTACAAGCAATACGCCCTTGGGAGTACGGGCTCCAAGCTTCTTATATTTTTCAGGATGCTTTAGAAAATCGACAACTTCTTCCAATTCCTTTTTTGCCTCGTCGACTCCGGCAACGTCCGAAAAGGTTGTTTTCGGCATATCCTTGGAAAATCTTTTTGCCTTGGACTGCCCGAATGAAAAAACCGAATCCTGGGCGCCTTTGGCCTGGCGGAAAAGGAATATGAAGAAAGCGACCATGAGAATTGTCGGCAGAAGGTTTCCGAGGAAGGACATCAGACCTGAGGAGCCTTGAGTGTCCTTAACTGATATCTGGATTTTTTCAGTGTCGACTCCGGCCTCCTTCAGTGTTTTCATAAAACTGTCGGAAGGTTCTTTGAATGAAGTGGCGAGTTTGTCATCTTTATAATAGACAATCAATTTGTTATCTATAATGTCCACCTTACTTATTTTTCCCTGTTTGGCTTCTGCGACGATTGCCGTGATGGATTTTTCAGGAAGCGTTTTTTTGATTTCGCTATTTATGGACTGGTAAGCGAAAAAGATAAATAGAAAAATGAAAATGGAGATAAAAACCGTCCTTATATTGATGTTGAATTTAAATTGCCTCATCTTCACTCCATTGCTATTTTTGTTTGCCATATGGCTAATTCTAGCAGAATTTTTGATAAAATGAATTGGTTAAACGGACGTTTTTGCGTTATCGCAATTTGGAATAATCATTATGTCCGACAGCTCCCTTGGCATGAAGATTATAAAATATAACTTAAAAAATGCTGAAAATGTTATTTTAGAAACCGCTTCGGTTTTGCGGCGCGGCGGTCTTGTGATTTTCCCTTCGGACACGGTTTACGGTCTCTTGGTTGCCGCAAATAATGAAGCGGCTGTGGAGAAGCTCATCAAATTCAAAAACCGTCCACCCGGTAAGCCGATTTCGGTATTTCTTGCCGATATGAAGATGCTTGAGGCAAACGCAAAGGTTAATGCATCACAGGTAAAACTTCTCGGCGAACTGCTGCCTGGCCCGTTTACGGTCATACTTGATTCGCGCCATATGGTAAGTCCGAGACTTGAATCGGAAAGAGGCACAATAGGGTTAAGGATTCCCGACTTCAAGCTGATAAACGATTTAGTCTCCGAAGTGGGTTTCCCGATTACGGCGACATCTGCAAACTTAAGCGGAAGGAGTCCGCATTATTCGGCTGACTCGCTTCTCAAGCAGATTGGGGAGGAAAAAAAAGCTTTCGTGGACCTTGTTGTCGATGCCGGCAAGCTTCCAAGGAATAAACCTTCAACGATAATTGACCTGACCAAGCCTAAGGTGACAATACTCAGGCGGGGGGAAATTGTCATGGATAAATCGAAGACCTATATATCGGATTCATCCGCATCAACCGCCAAAGTGGGATATTTCCTCATGGGCAAGTATTCATTTTCCAT
>CAZVQH010000148.1:0-1673 GCA_964629205.1 uncultured Gammaproteobacteria bacterium | reverse complement strand
GGTGAAACTGAGACATATTCCAAATATTGAGTTTCATACGTCATTCCTATTGAGGTTGATGCCAGCGATGACCCCTCCGTATCGACATTCACGGTAAACTGAACATCCTGACCCCGGACCAACTCTCCAGTTGGCGCCAAAAGATCGAATGTTAGTGCGCGCGCCTGCGTGGGGGAAAAAAACAAGAAAACAAAAAGAACGACAAAGAATGTAATGAATTTCTTCATATTAAACTAATAATACTTGATATTTCGATCGTTGACAATATACAATATACTCTCAAATGGCCGAACCAAAATATCTCGATGAATCGTTTGAAAAAACAACCAGAGAGCTTCTTAAAATCTTCATTAAAAAACACAGGGACTACGGAAAAGGAAACATACTCGATACGGGGGAAATGGGGATTCTCTATCGGGTAAGCGATAAAATAAACCGCCTAAAACACCTCCTCGCCAACAAAAAAACCCCTGAAAACGAAACCATTGATGATAACTGGCTCGACATTGCCGTTTATGGGGTTATTGCCATCTTGTATAGAAAAGGCTGGTTTAAAAAACTGAAGATGTCTCCAGAAGCCAAATGAGGGTCTACCTTTTTTCTACATTGAAGAGTGGTCCGACTATCTGAATATTTGCCGGCGCTCTCAAATTGAACCAATCCTTGAATTCTGAGGCCGAAAAAGATGCGGACCCTCCGTCTCCAGAAAAGGAAACCGACGTGCTTCTTCCTGACGAAAAATCGGCGGTGGCCGATCCTCCGGAAATTGAGGTGAAAGGAGTAATCCCCCTGGACCTAAGCTCCTGCCTTACTTTATCAAACCCCCAAGTGTCGGTTCCGGCCGGATTTGGTTTATCCACCTGATAGAGGTGGTCACTTGTTGAGGAATCCGCCTTAACAAGCAGGATTATATTAACTATGTCCGCCAATTCCTCCGACTTAAGCCAAGCGGTTTTGTTGTATTCCGGTCGACTTCCCCAATCGCAGTAAAACCAGGGAGATTCCCTATCGTAGGCTTTTGAGTTCAGATCCGCAAAACTGCCAACCGCCCCTTCAAAATCGTTCGCTCGTTTTGTCCAGGAGGTTCCAGACCACCCTATCTCGCTTGAGGAAAAAACATATCCGCCATGAGTTGAGGAGTACCATGCTTTAATGGGGTTGCCGCCTTGAGTCATAATCTTTCCGGCAGTCTCCTGAACGGCCGTCCTCCAAGCCCCGGTCTTTTCTCCACAATACACCTGACACGATTCCGTCGTACAGATCTCGTTTGCCCCGTTATTTGTATAAGCTAACGCGTAGCTTCGCGCCGCAATGACCTGAGCTTTTAGGGCTTCAATCGGCCAACTTTCCGGCATTTCGCAAATTCCAAGCATGTAGGTTTCAATCGCCATTTCGCCGTGACCTTGGACCTT
This sequence comes from uncultured Gammaproteobacteria bacterium, assembly GCA_964629205.1. Taxonomy (GTDB): domain Bacteria; phylum Patescibacteriota; class Microgenomatia; order UBA1406; family GWC2-37-13; genus GWC2-37-13. Next base: position 261 of record CAZVQH010000148.1, on the reverse strand, counting down.
TATGTTGATGTTGTCTCTCGTTTCAAAATTTATATCGTTGTAATAGGCTCTGAGAATATCCTCATGACCCTGAAAGGATGCTCTCATTTTCGCACCGTACTGATTGAGTCCGATCCTGTTCGGAACGCCGTATGTAAAAATCGCGAATCGGGGAGAGAATCCAGGGTCGCGGCCAGTTGTTAAGTCGCTGTCGCACCTGCCGGGCGCAGAGGCTGATCTTGAAATGTGGAGGCTTGCCTGCTTTTGAGCGATGAGCTGTTC
>CAZVQH010000147.1:0-1687 GCA_964629205.1 uncultured Gammaproteobacteria bacterium | reverse complement strand
CATGTGTAGATTATAATACAATAAGGCTGTATCTGATAGAATGATTTAATGAGCGCTGAAGAAAGACTGGCTCCCGTAATGGCCCGACTCCAGGAAAGAATAGGGATTCCCGTCGAAAAATCCTTACCCCGCAAAATCCAATCATGGGTTGAGTATTTTGCCTCCGATGCGGAGCAGGCGAAAGCGGTCCACAATCATGCCATAAAGCTTCTCAATAGGTATCATTCTTCAAGAACCAGCCCTTCACCGGATGAGATTACCCGCGACGCCATTCAAGTGAGTAATTTTCTCAACAGCTCCGACCTGTCGTTTCCACCCTCAAATGCCGATGTTTACACTACAAAAACAAGGCTCGATATAGGCGCCCCGACCGATGTCGTGCGGAGAAAAACCGAAGAGATGGTAACGAAATATGCTCAGGAAGTTTTGATAGCGTCCCTTTTCAATATAAACCGGGCCGGTTTGGGGGACAGGCTTTCGAAAACAATGGAACTTGACCAGATCGAAGCGGTTGCAAAAAGCGTTATTGAGGGCGATCATATCCAACTGGCAACCGGTCAGGGCAAGTCCTCAACCGTGATTCCGATTGCTTCAATTGTCGAATCCCTGACGAGTCAGGATAAAAGCGCGGTAGTCGTTTCCATAAATAAGAATCTTGTTTCCGACCTTGAGGCCCAAACCAAATCCCTGATCGGGGAGGCCGGAAAAAGAGGCATGGCGATTCCGCTGTTTACGGAAAACCGGAGCAAGGAAGACGAATCGGTTGGAGGAGAAACAAAAAAGAGAATGATGAGGGAAGCATTGACAAATGACAGCGGGGAATATTCTGAGGAAATACAGAGGGAAGTATTTACGACTTACTGGGGAGAAGATATCGAAGGCAAACGCAGTGACTTTATAGACAGGGTTAAGGATGCGCGGGGAGGCAGGAGAATTACCTTCATGTCCAAGGACGATTTCGTTTTTAACCTTTCCCGGGGAGGTGATGCCTTCATTCAAGCCTGCCCGAAGGTTTTTTTTGACGAGATAGATGCGCCTTACATAATTGGAGAAACCTACCAATCGACCCACGAGGACCTTTTCATTTCAAAAAGCAATCTGATAGATATGGCTTCCCGGTATACTCTTGACCGCATTGTCTTGTCCCAAATCAATCCGGATGAAGATTTTGAGGTCTTCAAAGGGTCGGGTACATTGTCTGAGGAGGGTCGAACTAAGCTCGAAAGCGTTGACTGGAGCGGTTTTTTTAAAGGAACATCAAGAGACAGAACGATGAAACGAGCTTTTGAGGAAGCAACCGAAACTATTGGCAAGCATCTGGATCTTGACGGTGAAGAAATTAAGCATTTGAGGGATAAAGTTTGGGACCACATGTCCCATGCCTTGAGTCCCAAGCGGAATCGGGGAAAGAGTGAGGATAAAGGCAATTATGCGATTTCGGGGGCAGCCGGCAACTTGGCGAGCGGATACTATTCCTTAAATAAGATTTTTATTTCCGAGGGGGAAGGAATCACGGTCAGGAGCGATTATTTCGACCAGTTGATGGAAAACCACAAATTCGATCCGGATACCCATATTTCAATGTTGGCGCTCACAAACAAATTCAGCATCGTCAACCTCCTTCCAAAGGCATCCGACTCAATCAAATTTCCGACAGTGCTCGCGAAATTGGGGAGCAAAGTTGTCG
>CAZVQH010000146.1:0-1757 GCA_964629205.1 uncultured Gammaproteobacteria bacterium | reverse complement strand
ATATTCTATTTGCTTTTCATAGCCGGTCTGGTCGTGTTTGTGGTCCAACCTGCTTTTGAAAAAAAACTTTTCAGCGAGATCGTGTTTAAAGGAGTTTTGTTCGGACTGGTTACTTACGCGACTTACGATTTGACCAATCTGGCAACCGTCAAAAATTGGCCTCTCATGGTAACGGTCGTCGACCTTGTCTGGGGAATGACACTCTCGACATCGGTCTCGGCAATAAGTTATTTTATCGCAACTAAGCTCGGGTTATGAATTATTATCTGACGCTTGCATTCTCCCTATTCCTCTACATGAATATGTGGTTTGTTGTCTCGATTATCAAAAAGAGGAACGATATTGCCGATATGGCATGGGGTTTGGGTTTTGTTTTGCTGTCCTGGCTGGCGTTTTTTATAAATCAGGGTTTTCATCCGACTGCGATATTATTGAATCTACTTGTGACTGTTTGGGGATTGAGATTATTTCTGCATATTTACGGGCGAAACAAAAATAAGCCGGAGGATTACCGTTACCGGCAATGGAGAAATGATTGGGGTAAATTTTTTTTCGTCAGGTCATATCTACAGGTTTTCATGCTTCAAGGTATGCTTCTATTTCTGATAGCCTTGCCGGTATTTTTTATAAACAGCTCCCCATCAAATGGAAACTTTACGCTCCAAAGTGCGGGAGTCATTATTTGGCTGACGGGCTTTTATTTTGAGGTTGTGGGTGATGCGCAACTGGCCGCATTCATAAAAAATCCGGATAATAGAGGGAAACTGATGCGGACCGGGTTATGGAAGTTTACAAGGCACCCTAATTATTTCGGCGAAGTGACCATGTGGTGGGGAATATTTACGATCGCTCTGTCTTATTCGGGGGGACTTTTCACGATTATAGGACCGCTGACGATAACCATATTGATACTTTTCGTTTCGGGTATTCCGTTGCTTGAAAACAAATACCGTGGCCGCGCTGACTTTGAGGAATACAAAAAGAAAACAAGTATTTTTTTCCCATGGCCTCCCCGTAAGTGAGAAGTTATAATCCTTATTATGAAAGACGTAAAGATCGACGAAAGCTGGAAAAAATATCTCCGTCACGAATTTGAAAAAAAATACTGGACTGAGCTGACTGCTTTTGTCCGTGACCAATATTCCAAAAAAACCATTTATCCGCCTCCGAAAAAAATATTCCGGGCATTCGATTTATGCCCGCTTGAAAAAGTTAAGGTGGTAATCGTCGGGCAGGACCCGTATCACGGACCTGGTCAGGCGAACGGTTTGTGTTTTGCGGTTGAGGACGGAGTCGCACTTCCACCCTCCCTCAAAAATATTTATAAGGAGATCAAAAACGACGTCGGTATCGATCCATCCCCGTCAGGAGATCTGTCGCGCTGGGCCCGTCAAGGAGTATTCATGCTCAACAGCGTCCTGACCGTTGCCGCCGGAGTGCCGGCATCCCATTCCGGTTTGGGTTGGGAAAGGTTTACCGATGCCGTGATAAAAACACTGAATGACAACAGGAAAAATATTGTTTACCTTCTTTGGGGTAAGTATGCCCAAAATAAAGGAGAAGTAATCAACCGAGATAATAACCTTGTCCTTTCATCCGCCCATCCCTCCCCCTTTTCGGCAACGATGTTTTTCGGCAATCATCATTTTACCCGCTGCAACGAATATTTAAAAGTTAACAAAATAGATCCGATTGACTGGAGATAAATATGAAAGTGAAAAAAGGAAAGTACCAGCATTTCAAGGGCAACTATTACA
>CAZVQH010000145.1:0-1767 GCA_964629205.1 uncultured Gammaproteobacteria bacterium | reverse complement strand
AACTTATAGTTAATTTGTAACAGTTACATGTTAGGACTTTTTTTCATTTTAGTCAATCCTGATTAAAGAAGGTCGGGACGTTTTTTTTTGGTTTCCTCAACTGCCTTTTCGAGTTTCCATGACTCAATCTTCTTATGGTCCCCTCCCGTCAGGACATCCGGGACCCGTTTGCCTTTGTATTCTTCGGGACGGGTGTACTGGGGATATTCCAATAATTTCCTACCTCCGATATTAAAAGTCTCATTCACGATGGCGTCGCTTTTTTTGAGGACTCCAGGAATAAGCCGGACTACGGAATCCACGACCGCCGCCGCGGTTATTTCACCTCCGGTCATGATGAAGTCGCCAAGGGACACTTCCTCGTCGACATAGTCCATAACCCGCTCATCCACCCCCTCATAATGCCCGGCAATAATTATCAAATGACTTTCCTTTGAATACTCCATTGCCTTTGCCTGACTATATTGCTTACCTTTGGGTGTCGTGATGATTGTCTTTGATTTCTCCGTTTTTACGCTTGATATCGCTTTATCCATTACATCAACCCTAAGAACCATTCCCGCACCACCCCCGTACGGTCGATCGTCAACGGTACCGTAATTATCAAGAGCGAAATCGCGGATATTGACAATCTCTATTTCAACCAGTTTTTTTTCCATAGCCCGCTTGATGATGCTTTCGCCGAAAAAACCGGCGATCATTTTTGGAAACAACGTAAGAATTGTTATTTTCATTTTATGTTGAGATAAATAGGAAACCGGCGATCATCAGAAGGGATCCGATGACGATTTTGGAAGTAATCGGCTCCTTGAAAAATATGAGACTCATTATTACTGAAATCAAAGGGAGGGTCAGGGTGGCAAGCGCGATCGAGAATGAACTTGGTCCTGTTTGGATTCCCTTAACGTAGAGAGTCTGGGCAATCCCGAAGGAAAAAATTCCAAGCAAGGCAACCATGATCCACTCCGGAAGGGTAAATTTCTGCTTGTATATGAAAATAGCCGGAGAATAGAATACGGCGGCACTTATGGCGGTCATTGCCGTCATAAAAAGCGGATTGGCATTGGGAAAAAATTTCCTGACCATCAGCAGTTCGCCCGCCCAAAAAAATTCCGCAAGGACAATATATATCAGACCGCTATTCATAGTAGAATTATTATATCAATGAAACTGGTCATTTTAGCATTAATCAGGTTTTACCAAAAAACGCGGTTTTTTCATGGCGCAATCGCCAGACAACTCTTTATGACCGATGACGCCTGCAGATTTTCCCCGACATGCTCAGTCTACACGTATCAGGCGGTCGAAAAATACGGAGCCGGAAAAGGCCTCATCATCGGAATCAAAAGAATCATCCGCTGTCATCCGTGGAGCCGAGGCGGGTACGACCCTATTCCCTAGCGTCAGATACTTTCTTCGCCCTTTCCAGGAATGCACTTTTTGCGGCGTCAATATTTTCCTGCTTACCCATCCAGGCCTGCAGTCCTTCTCCCTGAAGCGCTCTCCCGAACGAATAACTCAGCTGCCACGGCAAGCCTTTGAAGGTTTTGTTCATTGCACCAAGATAGTCGGTCGATTGGTCGGGAGTCAATCCTCCTGACAAAAATACAACTCCAGGAACTTCCTGGGGAACGGTCGCTTTTAAAACCTCAACAGTCAAACGAGCGACTTCCTCGGCAGTTGGCTGCTTGGTCGAATCTTTGCCGGCCAAAACCATATTTGGTTTCAAGAGCATACCATCCAATTGGACGCCGAATTCCTTGAGCC
>CAZVQH010000144.1:0-1838 GCA_964629205.1 uncultured Gammaproteobacteria bacterium | reverse complement strand
GACTGTAGGCGCCGAAAAGTAAAATTCCCGGCGTCTTAGTCATCACCGAAAAACCGCCCAGAAGTCCCGCTAAGATATACTTCTCTTTCTCAAAAAAATACAGCGATGAGAGAATGAGGAATATGAAGATACTCTCAGGAGCTCCGACGGTCCTCACAACCAAGTACCTCGGAAGAAACATAAAAATAACAGTCAAAAGCAATGGATTTGAAGAGAGTCTGAAACGCTTAAGGATAAAGTAAAAAAGCCCTCCCAGGGCGACCGTCGCCAGGACGTTAACAGAGATCATCGATTTGAGGTAACCCAACCCGTCTCCATTGAGACCTGCAAGCTCCATTATTTCCTTCCCCCCTCTTATAAGCGCCGGATATAGCGGCAAGTGGGCAGCAAAATACTTTGGGGAATTTACGTAAAAATCTTTTGCCGCAATAACGTAGAGCGGGCCGTCGTAATTACGGTAAAGATAATCGAATCCGCTTTTTTCAATTTTTACTCCGGCCCAGTCAGGAGCACGAAGCAAAAAAGGCAGCCAAACAATAAGAGTGCTCAAAAAAACAAGGAGAGTTAAGGTAAAATATGGATATATGCGACGCATATTTGATATTGTAGCAAAAAACTGGCTGCTGGTCATAATCATAATCTTAGCTGCCTTTCTGAGGTTCTACCGCATTGAAGAATTCGCCATGTTCTTGGCAGATCAAGGCCGGGATGCCATCATCATAAAGCGGATTGTCACCGGGGAACATTTTCCGGCAATCGGCGCTCCGACATCAGTCGGCCAAGTCTATCTGGGTCCTTTCTACTATTATTTTATCGCTCCATGGCTGCTCATATTTAATTTCAATCCGGCAGGATTGGCGTGGGGATCGGCGTTGACTTCGATCGCCTTTTTGATCGCTCTGTTCTATATTGTAAAGTCTCTGTTTAACTCCCGGGCCGCATATATATCGATATTCATCGCTTCTTTTTCCTACGTATTAATCCAGTCATCCCGCTTTTCCTGGAACCCGAATCCGCTGCCTTTTTTTTCGCTTCTGACCGCGTATTCCCTCTTTCTGGCTGTAAAAAGCGGAAAAACCAGATATTTTTTTATTTTCGGCGCATTTCTTTCCTTCTGTATTCAGCTGCATTATCTGGCGGCGGCACTTGCCCTGCCGATTCTTGTGTTGGCGGTCTTCGACTTGATCGGTCAAGGAAAAAATTTTGCCGCTAGGTTTTTAAAATACATTCTTTCGTTCATATCGTTTTTGATTTTCACTTTACCGCTAGTTATTTTCGACCTGAGGCACGAATTTATTAATTCAAAGAGCTTTATAAAACTTCTCGATAGCGGAACCGGAGTCGGCGCCGGAAAATTTGCGAACCTGATTCAATCGTTTTCCGATATAAACAAATACCTGTTTAATATAGAGATTGGCTCCATGATTTCAATGGCGCTACTCATAATCATGACTCTGCTGCTGATAACAGTCGCAGTGAAAAAAAACTATAACCTTGCCTTTATTTTGGCTTTTCTTTTATTTTCCCTCGCCGTGGTTTCATTTTACCCGGGAGTGAAACATGCCCATTATCTCGGAATGATTTATCCTTTCTACATTATCCTGATTGCGGCGACTATGGGCGAGATATTCAAACATGGTTTCATCGACCGGGCAGTCGTAATATTTTTCCTCGCGGCCTTCCTTTACCTCAATTTCCAGAAATACGATTTTCTGTGGAGCGAACCCAACAACCAGATAAGACATGCGGCGCGGGTTGCCGATTTCCTGGATAAGCAAATAAATGTCGATAGTTTCAGCGTTGCCGTCCAGCCAGACGGCTGGCATGAGGACTCGTAC
>CAZVQH010000143.1:0-1922 GCA_964629205.1 uncultured Gammaproteobacteria bacterium | reverse complement strand
GTCTTGCTATTGCGGAAAAGCTTATCCGGGTGAAAAAAATAGATTACAAATGGTTGGGGATACTTCTGATTCCGGGCGGTCTCTTGGCGGTTTTCATGATTTACTGGCGACAGATGGGCGATTTTTTTGCTTATTTCAATTCCGGAGACAACATCCACTTGGTATTTCCATTCTCGGTCTTCAATTTCCAGAAAACCTGGATAGGTACTGCTTGGCTTGAGGATATTCTGTTTTACTTCCTCCTTTACGGGATGACCATTGTCACATTATGGAAGACAAAATACAGAAGTTTTTTTTATTTTTCGCTGCTTTTTTTCCTAGCAACCTTATTTATCCAGCACCGGGATATTGCCAGATATTCCCTCCCGCTATGGCCGATGGCATTGATTGCGTTTGAAAAATTCTTTATCTCCAAAAAATTTGTTGCCGTATACTCGATAATCGTAATTGGGGCATTCTTTTATGCTTGGAACTTCATCACTTATAACATCATGCCCATTGCCGACTGGTCCCACTTCATGTAAAATTATTCTTTATGATCATTACTTTGAAAAAGCGCTGGTATTTGTTTGTTTTAGCCGTAATAGTGGGAGGGTTTATTTTTTACTCGAGAAGCGTTTCAACTTCAGCAGAAGCGAACCTCCAAAGCTATCCTGTCAAAAGGGAAAATGTAAAAGAAGTACTTTCCTTATCGGGGCAGGTTGATGCCGAGGAGAAGGTGACTTTGAAATTTCAAACATCTGGAAGAATGACTTGGGTGGGCGTGAAGGAAGGCGATACTGTCAAAAAATATCAGACAATAGCCGCCTTGGATCAAAGGGACTTAAGCAATCGGCTGACGAAATATCTAAATACTTATGCCATCACCAGAAATACTTTCGAAGAAACTAAAGATGATAACTGGAATAAGAAGTACGATCTATCCGACAGCATAAGGAAAGAGGCCGAAAGGGTGCTCGAAAATAATCAATATAGCCTTCAGAATGCGGTTCTAGATGTGGAGTATCAGAGTTTGTCCCTTGAATACGCTAATTTATGGACCCCCATAGACGGGGTTATTACGAAAATTACATCGCCTTTTGCGGGCGTAAATATCACCCCTGCCGGAGCCGAATTTGAAGTAGTCAATCCGGAGTCATTATATTTCTCCATATCTGCAGAGCAGAGCGACGTTGTAAAAATGAAAAACGGCATGCAGGGAGAAATATTGTTTGATGCATTTCCCGACAAATCATATAAGGGTACAGTCTATTTCATAGCCTTCTCTCCTCGACAGGGGGAAACGGGAACGGTTTATGAAGTCAGATTGAAGCTTGATGAATCTGCCAAGGAATTACCTCTGAAATTATCAATGACAGGGGATATTGACTTTTTATTCAAAGAGGAAAAAAATGCCATATCGATTCCATCTTCTTATCTGAAAAATGACAATAAGGGCGATTATGTTTATGTTGAAAAAACAAAGAAGGAAAAAAGATATGTTGAAGTTTCCGAGGAACTGGACGGCAAATATATTATTAAGAGCGGCCTTACGGAAGGTGATGTCATCTATGATTAAGCTTGATAAAGTCGCTAAAATCTACAAGATAGATGAGGAAACGAGCTTCTACGCCTTGAAAGAATCATCAGTTGAAATAAAAGAAAAGGAGTTCGTTGCCATCGTTGGTCCTTCAGGGTCAGGCAAATCGACCTTAATGCATATGATCGGACTGCTTGATAAACCAACATCGGGAGAAATAATAATTCAAGGCAGAAAAATCTCGAATCTCAATGACGATCAGATTTCGTCGCTTAGGAATGAATTCATCGGTTTTGTTTTCCAGCAATTCAATCTTATTCCCAAGTTGAGCGTTTTGGAAAATATTCTTCTGCCAACGGTCTATTCGAGAAAAAAAATAAACTACAGTCCGCGCATGAAAGCA
>CAZVQH010000142.1:0-1923 GCA_964629205.1 uncultured Gammaproteobacteria bacterium | reverse complement strand
GCATTGCTGCCAACCAATGCATCAAACGCTGAGAAAACAGCATCCCTGAAAGACGAAGATTTTTTATTCTGTTCTATCAGGTGGGCGATGACTTCGGTGTCAGTTTCCGACACGAATTTATGCCCATCGGCGACGAGCTTCTCCTTCAGCAGTTGATAATTTTCGACAATACCGTTGTGAATTACGGCTATTTTTCCTTCGCAATCAAGGTGCGGATGGGCATTTGCATCGGTTACACCTCCATGGGTTGCCCAACGGGTATGTCCGATTGCAATTGTAGAAGGCGGCAGGGAAGTGGTTGCCTGCCCTATTTTACCGATATGTTTTTCCACCTTTAATTCCCCTCCGTCTTCCGGTTTTACCACAACCCCCCATGAATCATATCCCCGGTATTCAAGTTTTTTTAATCCTTCGAGAGTTGTTTGCGCAGCCATATGCGAGCCATCATTAACAACAGCAAATATTCCACACATAATATGTATAAAAAATTATAATGAAGCCCCTTGATATAAGTAGAGTTGTTTGCTTTCCTGTTGTGGCCCAAATCGCTTTGGGTTTTTAGGAAATCATTGACCCCGACAACTTCGGGGTAAGGGTACCCGCTGTATATCGATAAACCCTTTCCTCGTTATCACACCCTCCTTTTTGAGGAGAGCGGACACATACGCTATTTTTTATAATGCTACTTAAAAGGTGCCTGTCCTTATGTTAGCAGACAGAAAATTATTTGTCAAAATAGTCCCATCTGATCATTCTTTTTTTTGGGTTCCTCTTTTTTTGCCGGGGTACTCTCGTTGAATATCCTTGAGATGAGTGAGTTCATCTGATATTTCTCCAAAAAAACTTTAAGTTTTTTGTTAAAACCGGAAAACTTCAACTTTTCTATATCCAGGTCTATCTCCACATCGCACTTAATCATAGCCAGCTTCCTGGAAATATAAACGTTGTCTTTTTCCGACTCCAATATTGATCTGACCTTCGCTGATTGGATTTTATCCAGGTTCCCGTAAATGTTGTCGACCGACCCGAACTGACGGATTAGGTTTACCGCAGTTTTCGGTCCTATTCCCCGGGCACCGGGATAATTATCTGAAGGATCGCCCGAAAGAGCCTTGTAGTCGATGATATGGGCGGGCGGTATATCAAGTTTTTGCTCCACCTCAGATTTGCCAAACAATCTGATATTGGCGAGTCCAAGTTGGGGTGAGGCGACGAAAACATTATCGTTTATGAGTTGGAAAATATCCTTGTCGCCGGTTAGGATAATTACCCTGAACTTGTTGCCGTCAAAGACCTTTGTGATTGTGCCGATCAAGTCGTCGGCCTCAAACCCGTCCTTTTCCATTCGGGCAATTCCGGCTTCGTCCAATGCTTGCTTGACGAGCGGTATCTGGATTATGAAATCGTCATCTATTTTCGGCCGCTGGATTTGATATTCTTTGTAGAGCAAATTGCGGAAAGTCGGTTTGGGGGTGTCGAAACATGAAATAAGATGACTTGTCTTGAAATCTCCCCATACTTTGTAGATCATAGACAGGTATCCATAAACTATGTTGGTCGGAGTTCCATTCCCTGATCGGAACGGGGGTAGCGCATGATAAGCCCGATGCATGATAGCATTACCGTCAATCAACAAAAGGGTATCCATAAATTATTTTAGAGGCTTTTTCGTTTCTATCAGATTCTCAAACTCTTCCTGATCGAGACCTTCCTTTTTAAGCAAAGCTTCAGCGACTCGATCGATCGCTTTCCTGTTTTCCTTTATTATTTTAACGGCGTTGTCGTAGGCGGCAATGATTATTTTTTTTACTTCAACATCTATCTTCGACATCATTTCCTGGGAAACGGAATTTTGTTCCATGTAGTTTTTTCCCCATTCGGTTACATCCATGGTCGGACCGTAATTTATGGGTCCCAGAGGGC
>CAZVQH010000141.1:0-1936 GCA_964629205.1 uncultured Gammaproteobacteria bacterium | reverse complement strand
GTGCAGGTAAGACCGTTTTTGTAAAAGGAGTAGGGGAACGCATGGGTGTTGAGGGAATCGTTTCGCCAACTTTCGTCATATATTACGAATACGGAAATTTCTATCATTTCGACCTTTATCAGATAGAAGAGAGTCAGGAATTCAAGTATCTCGGTATAGAAAAACTCCTAAAACCGGGCAACGTCCTTTGTTTCGAGTGGGGGGAAAAGATCGGGGAACTTTATGATTTATTGAAGGCGAAGGCGAACATAGTGTATGTGAAAATTGAATACCTTTCAGAAAAACAAAGGAAAATCACAGTTAATTCCGACTCAATAATATGAAGATACTGGCAATTGAAACATCCTGTGATGAAACCGCTGCCGCAGTGACTGAGGGACGACGGGTTTTATCGAACGTGATTTATTCGCAGATATTGATCCATAAAAAATGGGGCGGCGTTGTCCCTTCTTTGGCTAAGCGGGCCCATGAGGAAAAAATCGCTTTGGTTATTTCGGAGGCTTTAAAAAAACACCCCATTGCAACCATAGACGCAGTTGCCGTGACTCAGGGTCCGGGATTGGCGGTGGCCCTTGAAGTAGGAATAAAAAATGCCGTGAATATTTCGCAGAAATACGGAAAAAAACTTATTTCCGTCAATCATCTCGAGGGGCATCTGTATTCACCCTTTGTCCAGAACGGCCGAGGTAGTCCCAACGTCGATTTTGAATTTCCCTATTTAGGAATTGTCATATCGGGAGGGCACACGGAGTTTGTCAAGTTTAAGAATCATTTGGAGTACGAAATCTTGGGTTCAACCATAGATGATGCGGCCGGGGAGGCGATTGACAAAGCGGCCAAACTTTTGGGGCTTGGCTACCCGGGAGGTCCCGTGATTGAAAGGCTTGCAAAACAGGCGGGCAATACCGACTCGCACAAATTTCCGAGACCAATGCTCAAAAGCGGCGACCTGAACTTTTCGTTCTCCGGCTTGAAAACTTCATTTTATTATTTCCTAAAGGAGCACCCGGCAGCAAGTGCGGTTGAAATCAGAAATTTGGCAAGCTCGTTTCAGGAAGCGGTTTTCGACACGATATTGAAAAAAACCGAAAAGGCCATAAAACTTACAGGCATAAGCAGAATGGTTGTCGGGGGAGGCGTAAGCGCAAACCTCTATCTCAGAAAGAAGCTAAGGGAGCTTGCGAAAAAAAACGGCGGTAAAGTTCTGTTTCCCGCATATAAATACCTGACCGGCGATAATGCAGCAATGATAGGAGTGGTTGCGGGATATAAGGCGCAGCATAACCAATATGTTACAGACTCCTCGCAACTGGACAGGATACCAAGAATGAGTCTTTAGTTGTCGGTTGATTTTTTCACCAGCTCATACTAAACTACTACTATCAAAGTATATGTTGAATATAAGTACCCAATCTGACTACGGAATGCTCCTTATTTCTTATTTGGAAAAAAAGAAAGAATTCGTTCCAATCTCCGAATTGGTAAAGAAAATGAATCTTCCCCAGCGTTACTTGGCCCGCATCGCCGCTCAACTTGCCAGCCATAAAGTTCTGTTGAGTCGTGAAGGTAAAATCGGTGGTTATAAGCTGACGGAAAAGGCCAAAAAAATGTCGCTTTACGATTATCTTAAGATATTCGAAGGCGAAGTCACTCTGACTAAGTGCCAAAAAGAGGGATACGACTGCCCCTGGTACGAATCGTGCCAGCATAAGGGCGTTCTTAGAAACTCCCTGAGCCGAATTCTTTCAAAAGAGCTTAAGAAACAGAAACTACTTTCATTATTTCATTGATTTCCAACAATAAAATGATAAGTCTTTCAAACTTGACAGTATCGGTTGCTGACAAAAAAATAATCAGAGATCTTAATTTTGATTTTGAAACCGGTAAGGTCTATGCACTTATGGGCCCAAACGGCAGCGGCAAATCAAGCCTTGCT
>CAZVQH010000140.1:0-1942 GCA_964629205.1 uncultured Gammaproteobacteria bacterium | reverse complement strand
CAAGTGGATCGTGCCGTCAAAGGTAACACCATTCACAAGAATAAAGCCCAGAGGTTAAAGAGTCAGGCCGCAAAATTATCTAAGAAGAAATAAGTACCATGAAATATAAGATCAATCTTATAACAAAGAAAGAAACTCCTTTAGTGGAGAAGTTGGTTTATTTCGCCCTTAATTATTTAAGATATATCATTGTTTTAACCCAACTTGTCGTTATTGGCGTGTTCTTTTTTAGATTCCAGGTTGATCAGCGGATAATTGACCTTAAAGAGGCTGTCGAACAAAAAAAGGAGATAGTCCAGATTGTGCTTCCGCTTTTGAACGAGGCAAGCCGTATCGATAAAAAGACAACTCAGATCGAGACCATCCTAAGTCAGCAGTCGAGTTTTGAATCAATGGCTAAATACTTTTTAAGTATTTTCCCCGAATCGATGCAGCTTAACAATATGGAAATGCTTTCCGATTCGATGAAGGTAAGCGGCACTGCATCAAACCCGGCCCACTTACAGGCTTTTTTCCAACTGATGAAACAGGACAAGAAATTTGGAGATGTTACTTTTCGAACGATTAAAAAAGGCGATAATGGTTATGACTTTGTTTTGAATCTATCAAAATGGACAAACTAAAATTACCGAGCGGCATATTTACAAAAAAAGTGAGTGACTACACTTTTGCCGTCTTGTTCCTGTTAATTTTTTCGGGATTTATAATGTTTGCAATCCGGCCGTCAATTTCAACGGCATTCTCGCTCAAGAAGGAGGAGGCCGATCTTGACAAGATAGACAAGCTGTATGAAAGCAAGATCGTGGATATTGCCTCGATTCAATCCCAAATAGAGGATAACCGGGACAGTCTCAATTTGCTTGATGAGGCCGTTTCCCAGTTTCCTGAAGTGAATAAGATGGTTGAAGACGTAAAAACCATCGCCGACAAGAATCAAATCACAATCAAAAAAGCCAATATTGCCGATGTTGACTTAAGCGTCAGCAAGAACACCGTCGAACGGGTAAAGCTAATCATCGAAGGGAAAACAAGTTTTGAAAATTTCATGTCTTTTGTTAACGATTTGGGCGGTCAACGAAGACTCAAAACTGTTGAAAAAGTGATATTGGGCAGGGATCTCGAAAGTTCGGCCGAAGGAGGATTGAGGATAGTTATCACTATTGATGGATATTACCTATGAACAGAAAAGAACTCTTACTGTTGTCAATCGGTGTTTTCCTGACGGTTGTTGCCTGGCTTATAGCCGACATCCATCATGCCGCAACCGCAGAAAAAATCAAGATAAAAACAGAGATTCCCACGCTCAAAAAATACCAGATAAACAACGAGATATTAAATATATTGAAAACCAAAAGCGAGTAAAATAAATTATGTCATATTCCCAGTTATATTTACAGAATAAAGGTCCAAGGGTCCCGATTCCTTTGGCTGCTTTTTTTGTTTTGGTTTTGACGGTTGTCTTCGGAAGATATTTTTTGCTAAATAACGCCCAAACCTCCAAGGCTTCTAAAAAAACCGTAAAGAAGATGGAAGTGACCAACTTGAGTCCGGTCCAGGCCAATATATATTGGCAGACCGAGGTTCCCGAAGAGGGGTTTGTATTTTACGGTGAGGCGCTTGATAAGGTCAGGAATATTGCGATAGACGACCGCGATTTACCGGACAAAAAAGGATTATATACTAATCATTATGTAACGTTAAGGAACCTGAAGCCGGGACAACCATACTTCTTCAAGATAGTCGCCAATAAAGGCGAAATTATAGTGAAGCCGGACGGTTCAGTCTTTAGTTTTAAGACCCCGCTTTCCTCTTCGACGGCATCGATCCTGTCTCCTGCCAACGGAAAAATTCTTAAGGAAAATCTCGGAGGTCTAGAAAACGCGGTCGTGATTCTTTATATGGAAGGTTTTAGCCCGCTTTCGGCGATGACTAAGTCTACCGG
>CAZVQH010000139.1:0-1953 GCA_964629205.1 uncultured Gammaproteobacteria bacterium | reverse complement strand
ATGTCGAACCGAGGCAGTTTGGAATAATCATACTCGGCAATATCGGACTCGATATAATGGAAATTATTTTCCTTCTTCAAGTCAGCGATGTTATCAAGACTTCCGGTAACAAGGTTATCGATAACCCAGATTTCGTTTCCCAGCTTTTTAAGAAAACGGGAAAGGTGGCTACCGATGAAGCCAGCGCCTCCGGCGATTAATATTTTCATAAAGGTCGTCCGACGGAATAATATTTAAATCCCAATTTTTTCATTTGTGACGGGTTATAGATATTCCGACCGTCAAAAATTACCGGTGATTTCAGCAGTTTTTTTACCCTTAACAGATCTATCTGTTTAAATTCGTTCCATTCCGTTGCAATAACCAAGGCGTCGGCGTTTTCCATAGTCTGATAAGAGTCGGCATAAAACTTTATTCTGTCGCCCAGTAACCGTTTGACGTTATCGGTTGCAACGGGATCATACGCTTTTATTTCAAATCCCCGCGAAATAAGGTCGTTTATCAGGTATAGCGATGGGGCTTCCCGGATATCATCTGTGTTTGGTTTAAAGCTCAGTCCCAATACGGCAATCTTTTTTCCGGGGGCCATAGAAATTATTTTTTTTACGAAATTATTACGGACAGTTACGTTAACTTTTTCAACTTCATCGAAGAAGCTGGCATCCAATTTGCTGTTTTTACCTATGTTTATGAATGCCTTGACATCCTTAGGTAAGCAGCTTCCGCCATAACCTATGCCGGGATATAGAAAATTCCGACCAATTCGTTTATCAAGTCCGACTGATTCGAGAACCATCTCGACATCGGCCCCAAGATTTTCACAATAAAGGGCGATCAAATTTGCGAAAGATATTTTAGTCGCCAACATGCAGTTTGACGTGTATTTTATCAATTCGGCCGATGCCAGATTGGTAACAATCTTTTTCGCGGCTATGGGCTCATGCAGTTCAAGCAATAACTGGATAGCCTTTTTCGAATCGCTTCCGATAACAACCCTGTCAGGATTATAAGTGTCGCCTAACGCGGTTCCTTCCCTTAAAAATTCCGGAACGGAAGCAACGGCAAAATCGGCTGACTTTGCCTTATGACGCTTAATAATCGTCTCTATTTTTTTGTTTGTTCCGACGGGTACCGTGCTCTTACACGATACTACTGTAAATTTCTTTTTGAGACTACCTCCTATTTTGCGCGCCACTTCAATTACAGCGCTCAAGTCAGCCTCACCGGTTTCCTTAGGCGGAGTTCCAACCGTGATAAAGACTATATCGGAGGAGGCAATTGCCTTCTCGTATTCAAGGGTAAACACAATTCTCTTGGAATGGAGGTTTTTTTGGAGTAATTCTTTGAGTCCGGGTTCATAAATTATCGGATCACCTTTTTTTAATCGATCTATTTTTTCTTTTGTGTGCCCGACAACATTAACCGTATTTCCAAAATCAGCAAAAACGCATGCCGTAACCAGACCCACATAACCGTGGCCGATGATTGTAATTGTCATAGGAAACTAATTTTAAATTTTTAATGCCTGTTTTTCAATTTCAGTTAACCCTTCTTCGAAAGTTTTCATTCTAACAAAATTATTCTTGTTGCTTCTTATATCGGCTAATTTGGGAAGCGCTGCTTTACCCTTTATATACTCCTCGTATGTGGTTTTGCCGATGAGTGTTTTATCAAGATTGAATCTTTCAGCGATCATGCATGCCGCGTCATAGGGAGATATAGCTTCCGGGCCGACCAAATGAAAAACTTCTGGCGAATAATTCATAAAAAGATGTTCAAGCCCGTATGCGATATCATCTATAAAAGTAGGAGTCATTAGCGAGTCGGCAATCATTGTCAAAGGCTTTTTTTGTTCAAGATAAAACTTAAATGTCCTAAAAAAATCCCGCTTACCACTGTAGTCGGCCCGGTAAGGATATGCAATTCTCACAATCATTGCCCGGCCGTCCAATA
>CAZVQH010000138.1:0-2019 GCA_964629205.1 uncultured Gammaproteobacteria bacterium | reverse complement strand
AAATATATTCATCCGATCTGGCTAACGAGTTGGGAAACCTCCTTTCAAGACTCACCAATTTGGGTGAGAAGTACCAGATAAAGGCAAGCTTACCGACGAGCAAGGAAAAATCCGAATATCTTAAGGAGATTTCCGATTTTATGGATGAATACAAATTCAACGAAGCGCTTGAGAGGATCTGGGCGCTCGTTAAGGACTTGAACCGAAAAATTGACGAGTTCGCCCCTTGGAAAAATGAATCGGGAAGGGTGGAGTTTTTGACCGAAAAGTTGAGGGAACTCAATAAAGTCGGATTCCTGCTGGCGCCGTTTTTGCCGAACACGTCGGACATAATCATTGCGGCAACCCAAGGCGAAGTTAAAAAGGCCCCGGCCATGTTTCCAAGACTGAACCAATGAACAACATCGACAAAATCAAAGACCTGCTGATGAAACGAAAGAGAAATATTGTCATACTGTCCGTTTTGGCAATGTTTTTCGGCATATTCTTTTTTATATTCTACGACCTTCCGAATCCATACAAACTCAGGGACTTTCAGGCAACACCGCTCTCAACCCAGATATTTGACCGGAACGGAAAACTTTTATATGACATATACAAAGAGGAAAATCGAACTCCGATAAAAATCAAGGAGTTGCCCGAATATGTAACCCAGGCAACCGTTGCCATTGAAGATAAGGACTTTTATAAACACCAAGGCGTTTCCGTATTAAGCGGTATTTTGCGTGCGGTAAGGGATACTTTCCTGACAACCAACGTCCAGGGAGGCTCAACGATAACGCAGCAACTCATAAAAACCTCGCTTCTTTCTCCCGAGCGGACAATCAGACGAAAGGTTAGGGAAATAATACTGGCATTATGGACCGAAAAAATATATACCAAGGATGAGATCCTTGAAATGTACCTGAATCAGGTTCCATATGGCGGAGCCGCCTACGGAATTGAACAGGCGAGCATGCTTTATTTCGATAAGTCGGCAAAAAAACTCACCCTTGGTGAGGCGGCATTTTTGGCAGGTCTTCCGCAAGCGCCTTCGCTTTACTCCCCGTACCTTAATCCCGAACTCTCCCTGAGGCGGAAGGATGCCGTATTGAACCGGATGCTTGAGGATAAATACATCAATAAGTCAGAATATGAAAAGTCAAAAAGTGCAAAGCTCGATATTAAGCCTCCTAAAAATATTATCAAGGCCCCCCATTTTGTTTTTCACGTCAAAAAAATTCTGGAGGAGAGATATGGAGTCGAGGCTGTTGAGGAAGGCGGACTGAAAGTGACAACAACCCTCGATCTTGATATCCAGGAAGATGCGGAAAAAACACTCAAGGAAGAGCTCGAGAAAGTCGAAGACCTTGACGTTACAAACGGTGCTGTACTTGTCACCCGTCCACCGACCGGCGAAATACTGGCAATGGTGGGATCGGTCGACTATTTCGCGACCGGATCGGGAGCTTTCAATGTAACAACGGCATTAAGGCAACCCGGATCGTCGATCAAACCCATTAATTTTGCAATCGGAATCGACCGAAAACTGGTCACAGCGGCAACGGTATTCAACGATTCCCCGACCTGCTTTTCGGCAAGCGGACAACCTGAAGGATATTGCCCCGTCAACTACGATGGGCAATTTCACGGACCACAGGCCTTAAGATTCTCACTCGGCAATTCATACAACATTCCCGCCGTCAAGATGCTTGCCCTAAATGGAGTCAAGGAGTTTGTGGCATCATCATCCGCATTCACAATCACATCGTTTAAGGACCCAAAAAATTACGGCCTATCCCTCACTCTTGGAGGTGGTGAGGTTAGAATGACGGAGATGGCTCAGGCTTTTTCAGCTTTCGCCAACCGGGGCAAGGCAAAAGAACTTTCGGAGATACTTGAAATAAAGGATAAGCTCGGCAAGACTCTCTACAAATTCGAAAATTCCAATTACATCAAGGACGTAAAAAAACCGATGACGGCTCCTAGCTCGCTTTCAATAACCGGGAAAAAAGCCATTTCTCCGGAAACAGCCTTCAT
>CAZVQH010000137.1:0-2062 GCA_964629205.1 uncultured Gammaproteobacteria bacterium | reverse complement strand
ATAAAATCCAGCAACGCCAAGAAGTGGATACTTTATCAGAGGTCTGTTTAGGTAGGTCGGAAATATCGGGAGCGGTTTTTTTAAAAGAAAATCTACGGTGGTATCGTCAACCGGAATAACCTCAACATCCTTGAATTTATAAGCGATGTCGTGAGCCGTAAATTTTTTATTGTTACTCCAGGAAAGATTATCTTTGAGGTGAAACCTGTATTCCCGCCCCCCTTCCCTCACCTCCCAGGAATTGGCAATCACGGGAATTATTTCTCCCTTTTCCGTAATCGTAACTAATCCGTTTGAGATTTTATTGAGTATTTCCTCAGGCGGGTTATCGGCGCTGTATGAACCAATTAAGCCAATAACCTCCTCCGGGGCTAGTGCGGTTTTTATAAACGGGGATACCGAAAGAAATCCAACAATACCTATAAATGACACAAAAAAGCTTATAACCATCAATCGTCCGTGTTTCTTGAAAAATTCAAGAATCAACCAGTAGTAATAACGGAAAAATTTGTTATTCATTTAACAAAAAGGTTAACCAGGGAGATTGCGAAAAAAACGATGATCGATATTGATGTAATCCAAAGAATGCTCTTTTCGATTCCCCGGCGCGTTGTAAACATTTCACCGCCTCCGCCCCAGGCACTGCCTAATCCTGCACCCTTGCCTTGAACAAGAATGAGGACGACGATAATTACCGAAAGGAGGACATTGATTACCAGAAAAATATTCTTCATATTATGTGTTCTATTAAATTGATAATTGTCGATACCGAGATTGCAGAAATAAAAACATTGGCAGTTTTGGAAATAGATAACCCCTGGAAAGTCCACCCGTTTATTTCAATAAGAGAAAAAAAGTCGGTTACGAAATAGAATAGCAGACAATAGACGGCGACCGAGACCAAACCCATGGTTAGAATATTAAGCGGCAACAAAACAAGCTTGGTTAATGGCCTTATCAGATAATAGATTATGGCTACAAGTAGCGCCGCCTTTATATAGGTTTGAATATCGCCGTCAATAAGGAAACCTTTATTCCAGAGAGTCGTCAAAAACAGCGCTGCAGAGGAAAAAAAGAGCATGCGAAAAATTTTTTTCATAGGTAAATTATATCAAAAAATCGCGTTCCCTAAGTTGAAGGTGATACTTACGCGCAAAGCGGTGTGATTCGTCCCTCATTAGCCTTATCAGGCTGAAGCCGGGATTTCTGATGGGAGGCCTGACGACCGGATAATTACCTACTCCAACGACCAGCCGGTCCGGGTTTTTGGCGATTCCGATCAAAGGAATCATGACATTTTCGGCTTTAAGAATCTCACTGACCGCCTCAAGTTGAGGCTGCCCGCCATCAATGACCATAAGATCCGGACGGGTCCATTTTTGCCTTAACCGGCGTCCTATTACCTCCTTAAGTCTTTCAAAATCGCTTCTCAATTTGGGGCTCTCGATTCTGAATTTTCGGTATTGGCTCTTGTCTATCCGGCCATCGGTTGCAACCACCATCGATGCGGTTTGATTCTTCTCGCCGAGATTACTTATGTCGTAGGTTTCAATCCGTCTCAACCTGTTCATATTTGGAAAGTATTGGTTAAGGATCGCCAATAACGATTGAACAAAATCTTTATCCGGACTTGAGTGAAAATCATGGGAAGTCAACGGATAATGAATCAGACGTTCCATCCGGAAAATTTTATTTCTGATTTTGATTGCCTCTTCGTATTTTTGTTCACGTGAATATTTTTTTAAGTCACGGTAAAGATCTGCCAAAAAAGTTTTTAAACCCCCACGAAGTATCCTTATAACCCGGGCTATATTACTCCTATACTGTTTCTTTTTTATTTCATACTCATCCCCTCCGGAAAGTGCCCTGATCGAGTTGGGGCACGGATCGCAGAGATGTATTTTTGAATAGAAGCATGAGTTGCGAGTCACGCTTGGTTGCGTGCAGAATGGCACGATATGCCGAATATCCGAGATCAGGTCCCGCACGAGCGCGGTGGATGAAAAGGGGCCAAAATATTGAGCCTTGCCTTTTTTTTCACGTCGGCTGATCAGTACTTTTG
>CAZVQH010000136.1:0-2074 GCA_964629205.1 uncultured Gammaproteobacteria bacterium | reverse complement strand
TTTTCAACTCCTTAAGGTCATTCTCCGTGACCGGGGGCGCCTTCGCTGGGGCAACTTCGCGGTTGTAGTAAATATTTTTTGATTTTTCATAAAACAGGGTGTCTTCGCCCGTCTCACAGATAGTCTGGAATTCGTGCGAATAATCATCGGTAAAGGAGCCTCCCGACGCGAGCGCAATCACGGTATCCTTTCCGATACCAAGTCTCTCAAATACGCGGTTGTATACTTCTTTGGATTTTTCATAGTATTTTTTAAGATCATCGACCGTTGTGTGGAAGCTGTAAAGGTCCTTCATTCTGAATTCCCGGCCCCTCAGGATTCCCGATTTGACGCGGGGCTCATTACGGAATTTATTCTGGATCTGATAAAGGGCGAAGGGAAAATCCTTGTAGCTCAATATAAACTTTTTGGCAAGCGGAGTCACGATTTCTTCGTGAGTAGGGTTAAGCACATATTCGGTGTCGTTCTTTGCTTTGGCAAAAATATTGGCAGGCGTCGTTTTCATTAGAACGTCAACCGTCTCAAGTCTTCCAGTCTGCTGCCAATTGGATTGAGGTGTTAGGGCAGGCATCAAAACCTCATTTCCTATTGAGTCCATCTCTTCCCTTACAACCTGTTCGATCTTATTCAGGACTCTCAGGCCAAGCGTCAGATACGTGTAGGTGCCGGCCATTACCTGATCGATGTATCCGCCTTTTTGAAGCAATGTTGCATTCACAGAATCGAATTCTTTTGCGCTTTTTTTGGCCTTGCCAAATAGCTTGGAATAAAGCATGAATAAATTATATAGAAGTTTACCCCAATTTGTTCAGAACTTTTCGCAAGACCGCATAGGGAGTTATATAGGAAGTATCGATGATGAGATCATAATTCTCCCTTTTGGTGAATTCCGCAGGATTGATATTATGAATGCCCTTTATTTTGTTGAACCAGCTTGACTGGCGTTCCTCAACTTTAATCTTTGCCCCATTGTAATCCAATTTCTCCCGTCTTGCATATCTCTTATAGCGTATATCATCCTTACAAACAAGAAGTATTTTCAGCACATCCTTAAGATGGTTTGCCGATATTCCCGACATCCATCCGTCAACGATCAGATTGCCTTTTCCGTGAAGCATTTCCTTGACCCGATTATCAACTTCCTTGGTCAGTTTACTGTTCTGTTCCTCTGCCCCCTCAAGACTTAATCCGTGTTTTTTTACGTATTCCCTGAAAAGTTTCCCGGTCATAAAAGTCGGCCATCCAAGTTTTTTTTCAAGGTATTCAAGCAGGGTCGTCTTTCCGGTGCAGATTTTTCCGGAGATGGTGATTTTTGAATATGTCATTATTGGATTTTTTTACTTCTTCCCAAGTCTGTCGAGCACCTTTCCCATAGTTTCCATCGGTCCGGAGTTGTAGGTGTCAATAACCAGATCGTAATATTTTTTGTCCCAAAAATCATGATCGCCATACAATTTCTTCCATTTCCTTATATTCTCCTCTTCCCGCTGTCTCATCCAGATTTTAGCTTCATCAATTGACAGACTATCCCGGTTAGCAACCCGGTCGATCCTTATATCGTCGTGTGAGCAGGTAACCAAAACCTTTAAAACCCCATCAATGCCGCGGGCCATGAATCCGGAAAGCCAGGCTTCGTAAATAATATTAGACTCTTTTTTCAGCATTTCTATTGTTGCCGCGTCAATGGCTTTTTCGTGGGCATCGCTTCGCGATGCGGCACCTTGCTTGTTTTCATTTATCCCTTGTTTACGGTCGAACTCCCTTTGGATGGCTCCGACATTTACATGTTTCCAGCCCAATATTTTCTGAAGGTTGCGTGTCAAAGTGGTTGTGCCGACGGCGATTTTGCCGGAAATGGTTACGATCCTGTATTTTGAAAGAAAGGTTGAATCCATAAATTATTATAGCAAACAATGTTTCGTTATCTATACAACTTGATTATGTCATTTATGCTGATAAGGACACCTAAAGACAACAAAATGACAAAACCGACAAAGTTGACGTATTTCTCAATATTCTTGTTGGATTTTTTTCCGCTGATCCATTCATAGATGACAAAAACCAGTCTTCCACC
>CAZVQH010000135.1:0-2079 GCA_964629205.1 uncultured Gammaproteobacteria bacterium | reverse complement strand
ACGAAAAACTGTTATAATTCGATCATGGAAAAAAAGAAATTAAGGATTCTTTACCTCCAAACCTTTCCGCTTTACGGGTCGGGTTCGGGAACATATGCCCGATATCTCGCGCGCGAGATTTCAAAGAGGCACCATGTTGCCATGGTGATGCCGGATGCCCGGGAACTTCCCAACAGCAACGTGAAAATGTACCCCATCAAGATGCCTTTCAATGTCGCCTTTACCGGACATCCCGAATGGAAAAACTGCCGTCTTTACCGCGACATAACCAATCGCGAAATACTGACGATATACAAGAGTTTCCTCAATCACGCCGTTGATGCGGTTGAGGACTTTCATCCCAACATAATCCATGTTCATCACGCATTTCCGTTTGCCTGGGCAGCACGTTTCATAAAATCAACTTACCAGATCCCCTATATCATCACTATTCACGGATCAGAGCTTCCAACCGCTCAAAAAGACAAAAGATACATCGCCCTCACCATGGACGCCTTGAGGAAAGCGCGCAGGATAATTCCCAACTCTTTCTATACCAAGGAATGGATGCTTAACGTTTTCGGAGATGAATACAAAGATCAGATCAGGACGATTCCGGGCGGCGTCGACATCAATAAATTCAAGAAAACGAATTATGACGATATCGACCGAGAGTTTGGAATAAAAGACGACAAAGTGGTTGTTTTCGCCGGAAAACTTACCGCCTATAAAGGGGTCAAATATCTCGTTAAGGCCGCCAGCCGGATAAAAGGAAAGATAATCATTCTTGGGGATGGCCCTGAAAGAAAAAATCTAGAGAAGTTGATGAAAGATGAAAAGATAACCAACGTCAAATTTATCGGACATTTGGGTGCCGATACCAACTTTCTCATAAAATTCTATAGTCGGGCTGATGTTTTTATAGCCCCTTCAATATGGGATGAGCCTTTGGGACTTGTCATCCTCGAGGCGATGGCTTGTGAAACGCCTGTTGTTGTCACCCGCAAAGGCGGTATTCCGTTGGCGGTTAAGGATGGTCAGAACGGCCTATTCATACGACCGAGAAATTCTCAGGATATCGCCGAAAAAGTCAATCTATTGCTTGATAATGAGGTCTTAAGGATGAGGATGGCGAAAAAAGCCCGCGAGATTGCAGAGACAAAATTCTCGTGGGAGATCATAAGCCGCAGCTTTGAGAATATCTACGAAAAATTCTCCTATTTCAACTCCTCGAAATAATTGCTATCATGGATTAAATGAATAAAGTCGCCATAATTCATTTCGCCTATTACCCGAATATCGGCGGAGTTGAAAAACTGATCCAGGATCACGCCCATATTCTAGCGTCATTGGGGTATGGAGTCAAAGTTTTGACGGGTGACGGTGCCGAACAAGCAGAAAACATAGAGGTCGTCAATATCGATGAACTAAAATCGGTCTTGAGCTTTGCACCCGAACTTCAGGCGAAAATTCTAGACCAGGGCAAAATAGATGAGGATTTCTACAAGCTTTCCGACCTCATTTATTCGAAGATAGAGAAAAGCCTTGCCGATTGCCAAACAGTTATCGTCCACAATATGATGACGGTCTATCGTAATCTACCTTTTACTTTCGCTTTCAAAAAGTATATAGCCGCCCATCCCGAGAAAAAGATAATCGTTTGGGTGCATGACCATATGTATATAAAAAACGACAGAATCATCCGGGCAGAAAAAAAGACATCTGATTTCGAAGAGGAATTAATCACGACTCCGATCGCAAACGTTAATTACGTGGTAATTTCGGAAACTTTCAGAAAGAGTCTGGTCAAAGTACTCCCGATTGAGGAAAAAAACTCGCGGGTTATACCGAATGGAATCAATATTAAGTCTTTTCTCGAAATCGATGATTCCATATGGAAAATCAGTCGCGACCTGGGCCTCCTGACCAGATTTCCGCTTATTCTGGCACCCGTAAATTTGCTTGAAAGAAAAAATATAGAGTATAGCCTTGAAATAGTTGCCGCCCTTAAAAAAAACTATCCTGAGATCGGGTTTATCATTTCCGGACAGACATCCAAACACCGTAATACGCAGGAATATTCTGAAAAGATCGACGGAC
>CAZVQH010000134.1:0-2127 GCA_964629205.1 uncultured Gammaproteobacteria bacterium | reverse complement strand
ATTTAACTATTACTGATTAAGTAATAGTTATTATAACAATTTGGAGGCGATACTGTTGTCGAGGAATTCCGACAGGGTAATTCCCGCCGCATTCAGTTCTTTCGGGAACAAGGAAGAGGCAACCAGTCCCGGAAAACTGTTCACTTCAAGTACGTATATCTTCCCGTCCCGTTCAATCATGTCGACTCTGGAATGATTGCTTGCTTTGATTGCCCGATACGATTTGACGGCAACCACTTTGAGTTTTGATTCAAGTTCCTTACTGACTGGAGCCGGACAGATTTCCTCGGCATACCCCTTAACATATTTTGCCTTGTAATCAAAAAAGTCGTTCTTTGATTTTATCATCACGGGTGGGAGGGCGACAGGATCCGTGTAATGACCCATGACGCCGACCGTGAACTCGTTCCCCGAAATGTATTCTTCAACCAATACTTCACTCGAAAAATTCAATGCGGCTTTTATTGCGGGGTAGAGTCGCGAAGATGTTTTTACAAGTGAAGTTCCCCGGCTTGCCCCGTTTGATGTCGGCTTAACGATAACGGGATACGATAGGTTTTTGCCGATCTGATTCCGGATCATTTTCTCCGAAGCATCTCTGAATATCTGCACGCTTTTTGGAGTTGAGATATTATTATTTCTTAAGACCGCTTTCGCGAATTCCTTATCAAACGCAACGACCGAACTGTTTAAACCCGGGCTCAAATAAGGAATTCCCGCCAGTTCCAGCAACCCAATTGTCTTGCCGTCCTCTCCGAATTCGTTGTAAATGGCGACGATCGCAATATCAAAAAGTTTTTTGAGCTGATCAATCGTCAAAGTTTCGAGCGAATAAATTTTTGATATTTTTTTATGGGATTTTATTTTATCGAAAGGAACATACGTCGGATCTTTCTTGAATTCCGTTAAGGAAATTTTTAGTCTCGGTGGTATGAGACTGTCAAGTAGGCAAATACTTATTTGGTATTTTTTTTCATCCAAATTATCAAGAATATTTAGGACGGTATTCAGGGAGCCCGTACTCGTGCGAAGATTTGTAGCCGTCAGTATAAGCAGACTTATACGTTCAGACATATCCGAACATTATACCAATTAAATATTGAAGAGTTCCCTATGTTTTATTTCACTAACTATCTTGGCGATTATTTCTCCATAGGAATAGAGGGGAAGATCCAGAGTCCGGATTTTTGACAGATCGTCGCGGGTTACTGGGAGCGAGTCTTTTTTGTCAACGGGATATACCTTGACTCCAAACGGTGTGAGGATATCCGACCCGACGTCAAATCTCGATTTAAGCTCCGGAGTCGCAACCGGAATCAGTTCGCCCGACAAATTTTTTTCAAGACACCCCTCGATAACTTCGGATAGATGACCCACCCAAGTTGTCTGGAATTTCCATGAAGTGTCATATTCTGCCCTTACTCCTTCGTCAAGATTTTTGAGAAGTCTATTGAAGGGTCTATCGTTTACGGTATTGGGACTGAAGCCGACGATATAGGACGGCCGGAGTATGATCCAGCCTGCCTTCGTCCTTCGGGTCAGCTCTTCCGATTCCAATTTCGTTCTCCCGTAAACATTTCCCTGGTTTAAGGCGGCGAATGAGGATATGTATATCAACTTGGCGTTAATTGTATTTGCCGCGTCGACTATATATCCGGTGCTTTCGACATTCAGCTTTTGAGCATCACTCGGATTTGCTTCACACCACCTTGCGTTGGCATTATTGGCACAGTGGACAATCACTTCAGGCTTCAGTTCCGAAATCACCTTATTTACCTCAAGCGAATCGGTAACATCAAGATGGATAAGCTTATCGGAAAGTCTGCTGTTTGAATACGTACCGGTAACTTCATGTTTTTTGGAGAGATCAAGAAATATGCGGGCTCCGACATAACTTGACGCGCCAATTACCAGTATCTTCATGATTCCTGATTATAACAAAATTTAAAACGGGGAACTCTTTTGCCGCCAACCATTACCTTCTCCAAAAACATTTTGGCCGGCCTGACCCATATCGTATCCCGTCCGTATTCAGGACTTTCATAAAGAGCTTTGTAAATTACCATCTCCTCGAGGGTTTCGCTATGGTGGGCCAAGCCTATGACCATGTAATAGTTGCCCTTGAAA
>CAZVQH010000133.1:0-2183 GCA_964629205.1 uncultured Gammaproteobacteria bacterium | reverse complement strand
CCCAAAAAATTAACGTAGATCCGGGTTATAGGGTAAATGCCGCTTTCAAATTGGCAATTGATCAGAGCCAGGCGAGTATAAATGCCGTCGCCAAAAAGGAAGCGACGGAATCGGCTAAGCCAGGAGTCGCGTACGTTACAATAGATGATAACCCGCAAGGTTGGCTTAGAGTAAGGCTCGATGGATCGGTTGATGCCAGTGAAGCTGCTAAGGTCAAGCCGGGGGAGAAGTACGAGCTGATGGATGAAAAATCCGGATGGTACAAAATAAAATACAACAACAACGAGGAAGGTTTGTTCGAAGGAGAATTTATAGACGGATGGGTGTCTTCGGAATACTCCACAAAGGTTGATAATTAAAGCTTGTCTACTTACCCTCAGCTTCTATTTTTCCAAACGACTCTGTTGTAGAGTATGTAGGAATAGGGGATGATAACCAGGAATATTATCAGGACCTTATAGACGTACCAAAACTGCTTGCCAAAGACAGAAGTTAGTATCTGCATTCCGGCAACCTGGATTGCGATGGAACCCGACGAAACCAGATTGAATTTTATGAAACTCGAAATAAACGACTTGGCGCCTTCGATTTTTTTGTGTGAGAAGCTCCAGTAGTTATTCAACATAAAGTTGGAAATAATAGCCGTTTCGGTGCTAAACAGCGTCCCCAGCCAAACTGCTTTATGCAGGCGATCGATCATCAGGTACGATATGCCGAAATCAACCAACGAGCCTGTTAGTCCGACGATCCCAAATTTTATAAACGATGAATGTGAGAGTACATACATGAATACCTGGATGGTGTACTGAACGGCGTTTATTTTTGATTTATCAAACTTTCTTTCCTTGAAATGAACTGGAATTTCAGCCATTACGGCGTTGTTTTTTATGGCAAAGTCCATAAATGCCACCTGGAAAACATATCCGGAATAATTTTCCAAGTGCGAATACGCTTTTTTGATGAGCCAGAATTTTATCGCCCGGTAACCGTTAGTCCACTCGGTCAGACGTAATTTCATAAATCCTAGCCTTACAAATAGATTAGCTCCGACCGACAATATTTTTCGGTGTAATCCCCAGTTTGCCGGAATTGATCCGCCTTTGGAATACCGTGTCCCGATAACAAAGTCTGCTCCCTTCTCAATCTCATGCAGGAAGTCCGGAATTTTTTCGGGATCGTGCTGTCCGTCGGCGTCTATTTCCATAGCAAGATACGGATTGATCTCAGCCTCGGCATATCGGAAACCCTTAATATATGCGGTCCCCAGTCCTTCCTTAGGCGTTTCAAGAAGGTGAAGATTCTTGTATTTTTTCTGAAGTTTCCTGACGGCTTCGACGGTACCATCTTTTGAATGGCTGTCGACCACAAGCAGATGTATTTCCCAATTGGGGGTATTTTTCGATTGCCCAAAGACGCCGGAAACAAGATTTTCTATATTACCTTTCTCGTTGTATGTGGGGGCGATAACGACAACTTTTTTCATATGTTTTTAAAATAATATATAGTTTTCTCCAGTCCTTCCTCAAGATTTACTTTTGGCTTCCATCCCAGAATTTTTGTTGCGCGTGATATATCCGGGCATCTGCGTTTGGGATCATCCTTACCAATCGGCGTAAAGACAACTTCCGATTTCGAACCGGTCAGATCAAGGACTAAATTGGCGATATCCAGTATTTTTCTCTCATCGGGATTGCCTATGTTGACAACCGTGCCTTTGAGATTCTCTTTATTTCCAAGCAAATAGAGTCCTTCAACCATATCGCTTACGAAACAGCAGGACCGGGTTTGCATGCCATCCCCGTTGACCGTCAACGGTTTGCCGTCGATGGCCTGGTTTATGAAATTCGAAATTACTCGCCCGTCAGCCTTGTTCATATTCGGACCGTAAGTATTGAAAATCCTTACGATTCTTATATCCAAACCATACTTGCTGATGTATGAGTAAATAGTTGCTTCCGCAAATCTCTTCGCTTCATCGTAGCATGCCCGGGGCCCGAAACTGTTTACGTTACCGAAATATTCCTCGGTTTGCGGACTTACCTGCGGATCACCATAGACTTCACTGGTTGATGCGAATACGAAAACCCCGCTGCGGCTATTTTTGAAAAATTCCAGCAATCGGGTGAGGCCGACGCTGTTGGTTTTAAGAATCTCAAGAGGAATTTTTTCAAACAAGACGGGAG
>CAZVQH010000132.1:0-2204 GCA_964629205.1 uncultured Gammaproteobacteria bacterium | reverse complement strand
GCCCTGGAGAAACCGGTTCATTGGTCTGATTCTCGTTAGGTCTTCATATATTTCGTTCCATATTCTGGATTGACTTCCGGTCAGGTCAAACGGCAGTCCGGCGATAAAGTCAGCAAGCAATTTTTTATTTTTTGCGGTCCCTTTGAATTTGTTGATGACGGCATCTTTTTCCCACTCTTTTTTTATAAGAGTTGTCGAAAGCTGTATCGCAAACATTTCGTCAAATGCCAAACGAATCCGGGCTCTTCTAGCATCTTCATCGGTTGATGGAAAATGAATCTGCCGGTATGCATAATCGGCACTTTCCAAACCATTGTAAGCGATGATTTTTTCCGGAAGAATCTCGGGGATTTGAGTTGAATCAAGTGCCCTTTGTATTTTTTCCCTCAAAGTTTTTGACGAGAGCCCTCCCGACTGGGAGTAAACGGGAATAATCTTGCCCGTATGCCGTTTGATTCCGTCGGGGCCGAGTATTTCATATTCCTTAGGCTTCATTGTTATTTTCCGTCCGTAAATTTCAATCAAACCGGCAACGCTTATGTTGCTGCCTTTTTTTATCAGTCTCAAAAGATAGGGTTGATTATAAAATCCGAGTTCCATTTCGCCGGTCCCGTCTGCAATCTTGAAAACCTGAAGGCGCAGCCCGGTTCGTGTTACCTGATACTTAGCATCAAGAACGTTTCCTGCGATAGTGACTGTTTCACCGGGTTGGGCTCCGGCGATGGTTGTGACTATAGAATAGTTTTCGTAGCGGTAAGGGAAATAATTGATAAGGTCAAAGTAGGTTTCGATGCCTAGCGATTTCAGTCGCTTTATTGTGACGGAACTGGTGTTGGGCAGTGAATCTATGGATTGGCTTTCTGGCATTGTGGGTTACATCAAAAACATTGGAGCCAGTGACGTAAAGATCAGTATGATTGTCGAAATCACCATGATGATCTTCAAAAAGGACTCCTTTTTGATTTTTTTACCAAATATTTTCATACATATATTATACTTTAATTTATGTATCAGTCCAGACGATTGAGATTCAGGAGTCAGTACTTCAAGCAACGAATGCTCGTCTTCGGTTTGATAGGCGCTCTGGCTATCGTAATTTTCGGGTTCGTCATTTCCTTTGCGGTTTTTGCTTGGTATGCCAAAGATCTCCCCTCGCCCGCAAAGCTTTCGCAGGCGACCGGCGCTTCAACGGTTTTTTATGACCGCGACGGTAAGGTTCTTTATGAAATGTATAAGGATAAAAACAGAATTCCGGTAACGCTTGAGAATCTTCCGAAACAACTCAAAGAAGCGACAATCGCCATCGAAGACAAAAATTTTTACAAGCATCAGGGAATTTCGCAATTCGGCATAATCCGCGGCGCTTTCAACATACTTCTTGGCAAAGGTCTCCAGTCAGGTTCAACCATCACCCAGCAGCTCATAAAAAACGTGCTGCTTACGAACAGGCAAACTATTTCGAGAAAGGTCCAGGAAATGATTCTGGCACTTGAGGTCGAAAGACGATATGAAAAAGACGAAATCCTTTTGATGTATTTGAACGAGGCGCCTTACGGAGGCGTATATTGGGGCGTTGAGTCGGCCGCGAAAGGGTATTTCGGCAAAGAAGTAAAGGATTTGACTCTCATTGAATCAGCTATTCTGGCAGGCCTTCCCCAAAATCCATCAGCATACTCACCACATATCGGACGCCGTGATGCATGGAAATATCGCACCCAGGACGTATTGCGCAGGATGCGTGAGGACGGGTATATAACCCGAGACATGGAAAAGTCAGCATTGAAGCAAATGGACTCCATTAAGTTTACGGCACCAAAATTGGCGATAAATGCTCCTCACTTTGTTTTTTATGTGAAGGACCAGATCGATGAACAATACGGGCAGAAACTCGTCGACCAGGGAGTCGAAGTGAAGACCACTCTATCACTGGAAGTTCAGTCTGCCGTTGAAAAAATTGTCAAGGATGAAATAGCGAAACTTAAGGAATACAACGCCACCAATGCTGCGGTTGTAGTTCTCGATTCCAAAACCGGAGAGATTCTGGCAATGGTCGGCTCATATGATTTCAATGATGAAAAATTCGGAAAATTCAACGCCGCGCTCGGTTTAAGGCAGCCCGGGTCGGCAATCAAACCGATAACCTTTGCCGCCGCATTTGAAAAAGGGTATACTCCGTCAACCGTTCTGATGGACGTGAAAACGGA
>CAZVQH010000131.1:0-2229 GCA_964629205.1 uncultured Gammaproteobacteria bacterium | reverse complement strand
TATGGTCGGAGGAATGACCAGAATGCCATTGGTCATCCAGAAAGTGAAGGAATTTTTCGGTCGCGAGCCAAATAAATCAGTCAATCCGGACGAAGTGGTTGCAATTGGTGCCGCGGTTCAGGCCGGGGTTCTGACCGGGGAAACCAAGGATGTTGTATTGCTGGATGTGACTCCCCTAACGCTTGGAGTCGAAACTTTGGGCGGCGTACTGACGCCGCTTATAAACCGCAATACCACTATTCCCACAACAAAGGCGGAAACTTTTTCGACCGCGGGCGATAATCAGACCCAGGTTGAGATCCATATTCTTCAAGGAGAGCGCCCGATGGCCAAGGACAATAAATCGCTTGGCAGATTCATACTTGATGGAATTCCACCCGCACCTCGAGGAGTGCCCCAGATAGAAGTATCTTTTGATATTGATGCTTCGGGTATTTTATCAGTTACCGCCAAGGATAAGGCAACCGGAAAGAGTCAGGGAATCAAAATCACTGGATCAACAGGCCTCAATAAAGAGGAAATCGAGAAAATGAAAGAGGAGGCCGAGAAAAACGCCGAGAAAGACAAGGAAGAAAAAGAAAAGATCGAAACCAGAAATAAGGCGGACAACATGATCTATGTAGCCGAAAAATCCCTCAAAGATGCCGGAGAGAAGGCGCCCAAAGACGTTAAGGAAAATGTAGAGAAAAAGATAAAGGAATTAAAGACCGCTTTGGAAAAGGGAGATAAGCAAGAGATTGAGACAAAAACCAAGGACCTCTCTGACGAACTGACCAAAATAGGCCAGGCGATGTATAATAAGCAGGAGGCTCCTCAAAAACCCGGCGACCAAAAACCACCGGAAGACGCAAAGAAAGAAGAAAAGAAAGATAAGGTCGAAGAGGGAGAAGTGGTTAACTGAAATTTCCAAATCGCAAATAAATTATAATTGGCCTGTCCCTTTAGGGGCAGGCTGATTGTTTAGTTGGCAATAATTTCAATATGGCAGATTATTACGAAATGCTCGGCGTATCAAAAACAGCAACTGATCAGGAAATAAAAACTGCTTATCGTAAGCAGGCGCTTAAATGGCATCCTGACCGGAATAAGGCACCCGATGCTTCAACCAAATTCAAGGAAATAAACAAAGCTTATGAGATCTTGGCAAATCCCCAGAAAAGGCAAATGTATGATCAGTATGGGGAATCGGCCTTCAAAGGTTCCTCCGCAGGTGGAGCTCCGGGGGGAGGCAATCAGTATTATCAGGACGGTCCTTTTAAGGTTTATACTAATTTTGGCGGACAAGGGAATCCATTCGAAAATATGGACTTCGGAGGTTTCTCCGACCCTTTTGAAATCTTCGAGCAATTTTTTGGTTTCCAATCCCCGTTTTCCGGAGGAAGTAAGCGGCAAAGACGGGAAATTTATCAGATAAACCTGACGTTTGAAGAGGCCGTTCACGGGACCGAAAAAGAAACCGTAATCAAGGGAGACAGAAAAACGATAAAAATCCCCGCCGGAGTCAACGACGGGACGACTATAAGATTCTCTGACTTTGATCTCCAGGTTGCGGTTAAACCCCACAAGCACTTTAGAAGGGAAAATCAGGATATATATCTTGAAAAAGAAATATCCTACACGGTTGCGGTTTTGGGAGGCAATGTTGATATTGAAACAATAAATAAGCCGGTTACCCTTAAAATCAGGCCAGGAACTCAATCGGGGACGACTGTCAGGCTGCGAGGACAAGGCGTTCCCTTCCCGAACTCAACCCGGGTTGGGGATCAGTATGTAGTGTTTAAAATCAAAGTTCCGGATAGAATTTCCCATAAAACAAAAAAACTTCTTGTGGAACTTGAGGAGACGCTTCAATGAAAATAAGTACTAATTCAGAAAATCTTGGCAACTACAAAAAATACCTGATGGTTGAGGAAGCCGTGAATGAATATCTCAAAAGAAAGAAATATCTTAAGGTCGATTTGCCGGTTTTAGCTCCTTCATTGATTCCGGAATCATACCTTGAAGTTTTTGAAACGGAATTCAGGTACTTTCAAAAAAAGACCAGATTATACCTAACACCTTCGCCCGAGTTATTTTTGAAGCGATTACTTGCACACAATGTCGGGAACTGTTACTATCTGGGCAAATCTTTCCGCAATAGCGATCCTGCTTCCAAGCTCCACTCATTCGAATTCAATATGCTCGAATTTTATAAAGTGGGGGCAGACTACATGGATATCGCCGAGGAAG
>CAZVQH010000130.1:0-2279 GCA_964629205.1 uncultured Gammaproteobacteria bacterium | reverse complement strand
TGGCGGAAATATTTGGATGACCCATCCGGCAGACGTTATACATTAACTTTATACATATGAAAGCGATAAGGATCTCAAATTACGGAGGATACGAAGTTCTAAAAATTGAGGAATCGGTGAGCGAGCCGGATCTCAAACCCGGAATGGCGCTTATTGAAGTACATGCATCAAGCATCAATCCGTTCGATTCTTCTATAGTCAAGGGTTATATGAAAGACATAATGCCGCTATCCTTGCCGGTTACGCCGGGCGGTGATTTTTCCGGAAAAATAATAAAAACGGGTGAGGGGGTTTCCGATTTCAAGCAGGGAGATGAGGTTTACGGGTCGGCAATAGTCTATAGCGGCGGCTCGGGGGCATATTCCGAAATTGCTTCGGTCAACACAAAAAGAATCGCAATCAAACCGAAGAATGTTGATTTCGTCCAGGCAGCATCGCTGGTTCTTGTGGGAGCAAGCGCGATCCAGGCCCTGGTTGACACAATCAAGCTTTCGGCAAACCAGAAAATACTGATTCACGGTGGTGCCGGGGGGATAGGGAGCGTTGCTATCCAGCTTGCAAAACATCTGGGGGCGTATGTGGCAACAACAGTTTCAGCCGCAGATATGGAATATGTCAAGCATCTGGGGGCTGACGAAGTCCTTGACTATGGGAAAGAAAAATTTGAAGAAAAACTTCAGGCCTATGATGCCGCATTCGACACCATAGGAGGGGAAACGATGGTAAGGTCTTTCAAAGTTCTTAAAAGCGGAGGAGTACTGGCTTCTATGAAGGGTGCGCCGAGTCCGGAATTGTGCACTCAATATGGAGTGGCTGGTTTTGCCATAAATACGGTTACCGATACGGACCGTTTGAGCCGGTTAAGGAAGTTGGTCGAGGATGGAGTAATAAGGCCACAGGTTGATAAAATATTTACCCTTGAGCAAACAAAAGCGGCCTTTGAATATAAAGAGCAGAATCATCCCAAAGGAAAAGTTGTCATAAAAATAAAATGAAAGAATCGTTCAGGGATAAGGTCTACAAAATAACGCGCATGATCCCCAGGGGAAAGGTTGCCACTTACGGACAGTTGGCGAAACTGGCCGGAAAACCTAAAGCGGCAAGAGCAATAGGACTATTCATGAGAACCAATCCGGATGCGCCGCGCACTCCTTGCCACAGGGTTGTTTCCTCGATTGGCGAATTGACAGGCTATTCGGGAAAAGGCGGTATGAGCGGAAAGTTGAAAATGCTTAAGAATGAAGGAGTCGGTTTTGTCGGGAAAAGAGTAAATCTTTCAGTCTATAAATGGTCAGGAAAATAATATACAAAAGCGGACACACTAATGAGAAAAGTCTTTGGATTTTAAACCTCCAAAAGCGATTCTGTCGATTATGGTTTTTTTGCTTTCCATCATCAGGGCAGTCGTAATCACATATTCTCCCCAACGGTCATTTATGGAGTCGACGGCAAGGGAAACTCTTCTTTTTTTTTCGACGTCGTCTTCAAAAAGTCTGAGGGTTTCGTTCTGATTGGGATTAAGGTCAAAGCAGGAAACCGATATTTTGGAGACAACACCGCCTTGGGGCCTTTCCCCAAACAGGATCATCGCTTTCCTGAATAATTCCTGGGTTGTGTAGAGAGTCTCATTGAATTTTCGTCCCCGGTGCCACAGACTCCAATCCTTATACATGAGTCCAAGATGGACTCCTGAGGCGGTCATATTCACGGATCTCAACCTCCTTCCCATTTTTTCAACGAGCATCATTATCAGGGCGGCCAGTTGTTCCGGCCTGTCGGTTTTTTTTCCTAGTGAATATTCCTGGCCGAAACTTTTCCTCCCGGATTCGAAATCGTCAACTTCCCAACCCCTCAGGCGCATATGCCAATAATGGCCGGCAATACTTTGGAATACCTGTTTTCTTAGGAAGTTGTCTCCGGCCTGAAGGAATTGCAGGGGGGTGAAAATACCAACCGCGTTAAGACGGGCCTGATACCTGATGTTTATTCCATGCAGGTCGGTCAATTTGACCGATGAATAAACATCGATAAGGTTGTTATTATCAATAACATCCAACCCGTCGGGCTTATGAAGAGAAGAGGCCAGTTTGGCAAGGAAGCGGTTGGTGGAAATTCCGACATTACAGGAAATCCAATCTCCGACCTCCGTCCGGAATCTCGCCTTGATTTCACGTCCGACCTCAACAAGACTCTTTTTAAGATATCCTTCCATTCCGGAAAAATTCATAACCAACTCGTCAATTGATTTTGGGGTGACGTCGGGAGAATAATCCCTGCAT
>CAZVQH010000129.1:0-2282 GCA_964629205.1 uncultured Gammaproteobacteria bacterium | reverse complement strand
GTATTATAATCTACACATGATCCTAAAAATCTTTACGGATGGAGGTTCAAAAGGAAATCCCGGCCCGTCTTCGATAGGATTGGTTTTCTATTCCTCCGAGGGGAAAAAAGTTTTTGCACACAGCGAATCGATAGGAGTGGCAACAAATAACGACGCCGAATATACCGCTCTCATAAGGGCACTTGAATTCCTGAATAAAAACTACAAAAATAAAGCGGTTGAGAAAGTGGAATTTTATTCCGATTCACGGCTTATGGTCAATCAAGTCAACGGTCTTTTTAAGGTCAAAAACGGAAAAATAAGGGAATATATACTCAGAATAAGAGGATTGGAACAGGAAGGCGGATTCTTGATTTCATATCATTACATCCCCCGCGAACAGAATCAGGAAGCCGATCTACTGGTCAATAGCGTTTGACCTCATATTTACCTTGTTTATTCTTGAATACAACACCCTTCAATTCCAGAATCGAGATATTGTTGAGAATAATCGTGGGTTGGATTTTAAGCCGTACAATCAATTCGTCTATCGTGAGCGGTTTTATTATCAGGGCGGCATTGATTGATGTCTGAAGCTCTGTCAATTTTTCGTCCGAATCGATATCGCCCGGACCTGTTTCAAACCCGTATTCTTCCAATATGTCATCGGGCTTCATGACAAGTTTCGCGCCGTTTTTGATAAGAAGGTTGGGAGCTTGGGACATGCTGTTTGTTACCTGTCCCGGAACTGCAAATATATCCCGGCCTTGCTCCGCACCATATCTGGCCGTTATCAGGGTCCCTGAGTTTTTCCCGCCCTCAACTACAAGAACACCTCTTGATAGTCCGGAAATTATGCGATTACGGGCTATGAACATTCCCTTGACAACCGATTGGTTTGGCGGAAATTCCGAAACAATCGCACCGCCGGTTTTTATAATCCGGTCGTAAAGGGAAATATGGGATGCCGGATAAACAATATTGATTCCGCATCCCAAAACAGCAACCGTTTTTCCGCCCGCGGCAATTGCCGAATGGTGGGCTACAGCGTCAATACCGTATGCCATTCCGGAAACTACGGTTATGCCGGCACTGCTCAAACCCTGAACGAATATACGAGTCATTTCCTCTCCATACGAAGTCGGAGCCCGGGTGCCGACAACGGACAGGAAAAAATCATCCAGGCTTAGTTTTCCCTTGATAAAAAGGCAAATCGGAGGGTCAGGAATGTTCTTCAGGACATAAGGGTATTTTCTATCGGCAATAGACAGGACGGCAATTCCATCACGGGAGATCCTGCCTATTTCCCTATCGGGATCAAACCGGGCTCGAAACTGGCAAAACCGCTCGCTCAATCTGATTCCGATGACGTCTTTCAGTTCGTTTATGTCAGCCAGATAGGCGTTCTTTACGCTTTTGAATTTATACAAAAGTGCCCTCAATTTCATCGGGCCGATTCCTAAAAAATATGAAAAGCCGAGATAATAAGGGAGGTCTTTATCCATGGATCAATTCAACAACAAGCAGTTTTCTTTGTCCATGGACTCTTATGCTACAGACAGCAGTTTTTCGATTGCCGTAATACCTTTTTCAAACATCTCAACGTCGACATTTTCATCCGGAGCATGGATGTTTTCATCAGGAAGGGTAAAGCCCGTCAGAATAATCGGTTTTCCGAATATCCGCTGCAGAACCTCGGCGGCGGGAATCGACCCGCCGGAGCGGTTGAATAGGCATTTCCCTCCAAATACTTCCTCAAGTATTCTTGCGGTCTTTTTGGCATATCGATTGTTGTAATCTGTAAAAAACGGATCGGCGTCCCCCTTAAGCAACAGTTCATATTCCGCATAAGGCGGCATATTCCGCGAAATGAATTCGTCGATGATTTTATTGACCTCCGGGCCTTTCTGGCCCTCAATCATCCTCACGGAAAACTTAACAGTCGCTTCGGCAGGAATAATTGTCTTGAAGCCATCCCCTGTGAATCCCGAGATCATTCCGTTAATGTCGAGAGCGGGCTTGATTTTGCTATCCAAAAATCCTGCGGTAAAACCATTGACGCCGGCATTTTTTTTCTCCGTTTCCAAATCCGGGACATATTCCGAAAGGAGGTTTATTTCTTCATCGGAAAATTTTTTGACGCTGTCGTAAAATCCGGGGATGGTTACTATTCCAGTTTTCGGATTTTTCATCTTCGACATAAGATCACATGCAACTGAGGCCGCATTCAAAACCCGATTGCCGTAAACACCTGAGTGCAGATCGGTTTTACCCGTTCTGACTTTAAGTTCATAACCCGCTAT
>CAZVQH010000128.1:0-2297 GCA_964629205.1 uncultured Gammaproteobacteria bacterium | reverse complement strand
ATTCATTTTCGGGTGTCGTGAATCCGATTTTATTGCGCCGCTCGTTGATGAGCGCGGGTAAAAGACCTTGCGTTGCCTGTCTCAAAACGTATTTATTCCAGCCGTTTTTGATGATCGCGGAATCAGGCATCCTGAAAATGAATTTCAGGAGATTAAAATCAAGAAACGGCACCCTGCCCTCAATCGAAAATCTCATTGCGTTTTTATCTTCATATCTCAAAAGTGACTGGAGACTGTTTGAAAAAATATCCTGAAGCAGCCTTTTTTTGAGATTCCTGTTCTCGACTGTAAATTTTTCCGATACGAATTTTTTTGAAAAGTTTTCGCCCATGAGGGAACCTGCCTTCACGGTTGGTTGCAGTTTTTGCAGGAAATATCGTTTTAAAACGTCCAGAGAATTTATTGACTCCCCCATAAGCTTCAGATAATCTCCCGACTCATAAAGCTGTCTCAAATAGACGAAATAGTAGGGGAGATATCCCGCCATCATCTCATCACTCCCCTGTCCGTCCAAAACAACGGTCACTTTGCCGTGCGCCATTTCCATCACTTTATACTGGGCATATGGTCCGGTTGAAATTGTCGGTTCCTCCTGCGTATTTACAAAGTCATTTATTTCATCAAAGAACTTGACCGGATCGGGCTCTACTTTGTGGCTTTGGGCGTCCACGCGCTTAAGGAGTTCGTCTATATATTTCTCTTCATCGTTTACCGCACCCGGGAACACGGCAGAAAAGGTTTTTTGGATTTTCCCGACGGACCGGGCTTCCGACACGTTCTCATTAAGAAGCTTGTTCACTATCGCAACCACGGTCGAGGAGTCAAGACCTCCCGACAGGCAGGTACCGACCGGAACTTCCGAAATCAGACGGTATTTGACTGCCTTTACTAGCTCGTTTTTGAATTTTTGTGCATCATATCTCTCGGGTTTTTGATTAAGCAGCTCCGACTGCAAATTGGTATAACTCCTTATCTCCGTCTTTGAATTCTTTATGACAAGCATTTCCCCTGGCAGCAGCCTGTTTATGTTTTTGAAAAAGGTCTCCCGCCCGTCGTCGTGAATCCTGTATTTCAGGTATCGATAGATAATCCTGTCGCTGGGCTCTTTTTTGACTATTCCGCTTTTTAATATTGCCCGTATTTCCGATCCGAATACCAACTTTTTACCGGACTGGGCAAAGTAGACCGGCTTGATTCCGAAGTGGTCCCTGACGAGCAGCAGTTTCTTCTTCTTGATATCATACAAAGCGATTGCGAACATTCCGTTCAGTTTGTCAAAACATTTTTCCCCCCACGCTTCATATCCGTGAACAATCACTTCCGTGTCAGACTTTGTTTTGAACTTATGGCCAAGTTTTTTTAGCTGGGATGCCAGTTCCTGGTAGTTATATATTTCACCGTTGTATACAACAACAACGGTTTTATCCTCGTTGTAAATCGGCTGGTCGCCGCCTTTAACATCAATTATTGCCAGGCGACGGTTCAATAGTGTGGTTGTCGAATCGATAAAAAAACCTTCTCCGTCTGGGCCTCTATGTTCGATTTCCCGGGAAACGTCGCGAATCAGATTGTCATCGCGAAAACCATAAAACCCGGCTATTCCGCACATAGTTAAAGACTCCGTAAAATTTTTATGCGCTCCTCAACCGGGGGGTGGGTCGAAAATAATCCGGCTATCCAGGACGAGTTTTTTTTCTTAAGCGGATTGCTTATGAAAAGATGGGCAATCGAAGAGGATGCGTTTTTCATTTGGTTAGGATATGTAGAAATTTTTTCCAATGCGGAGGCAAGTCCTGCCGGATTTCGGGTGATGAGAACTCCCGAGGCGTCAGCCAAAAACTCCCTCTTTCTCGAAATAGCAAGCTGTATGAGGGTTGCGACAATGGGAGTGAGTATCATTACGACAACGAACAAAAGAAAAAATAAGGGGCTTTGACGGTCGTTACTGTCGCGGTCTCTTCCCCTCCACCAAAAACTCCTGATTATCCAGTCCGAAATAAGTGCGATTGTCCCGACCAGGACTGCAACAACCGAAGAGAGGAAAATGTCGTAATTTTTTATGTGGGAAAGTTCATGACTTATCACACCCTCTATGTCTGATCTGTCCAACAGGTTGAGTAGTCCGGTGGTTGCGCAGATGACGGCATGTTTGGGATCACGGCCGGTTGCGAAAGCATTGGGCGCAGGATCATCAATGACGTAAATTTTCGGCATGGGCATTCCGGACGCAATCGACAGGTTTTCGACAGCGGTGTAGAAATCGAAATACTTCTTCTTGTCGGCGGGTACCGCATTCG
>CAZVQH010000127.1:0-2298 GCA_964629205.1 uncultured Gammaproteobacteria bacterium | reverse complement strand
ATCCTTAGTACCGAAAAGGGCAATAAAAAGATTATCGCGCATTCCGGCTGGAATCTCGCGACCACCAACCGCATCAACGGTTCCGATCGACAAGCCCCTTACCGCCTCCGCCATTTTTTTTGATTCGCCCTTCGGAGCCGCTGTCAGGGATTCGACCCCGACTTTATTGGGGACCGGCTTTACGTCCAATTGATCAATTGTTACTTCTGCCATATTTAGTGCGACAAATTCTTAAAATAATCTTCCAGCCTGCTGATGACTTGCTTTTCCTTGATCTCATTCAATTCTGCCGTCATCATTTTCGATTCCTGTTTGAGAAACGGATAAAAGTTGCCCATTTCCGAAGCTAAAAGAACTAATTGCTCCTTGGTAGTTATGAAATCAAGAGTATCAAGCAGGTCAACCGCCATTTCCTGTATCTGTTTGTAAGGAATATTACCTGTCACTATGAGGTCGGTT
Source organism: uncultured Gammaproteobacteria bacterium (assembly GCA_964629205.1). Lineage (GTDB taxonomy): Bacteria > Patescibacteriota > Microgenomatia > UBA1406 > GWC2-37-13 > GWC2-37-13. The sequence continues at coordinate 1,839 of CAZVQH010000127.1, read as the reverse complement.
ATTTTTGTCGAAACCAGCTCCTTAAGCCTTTTTTTCAATACATCCAAATCCTGAGTATTCACGCTCATAGATTAAATATATCAATAACGAAAAAAGAAAGTCAAGAGGATAATAACGAAATTTTTATAACGACCGTTAAATTTTTAGTTTTTGAAGTTCCTCGGCGGCCATTTCGGCACTAACCGAATTGACCATAATCCCGGTCGACAACTCAAACCCCGCCCTGTCCATAAATCTTGGGATGATTCTCACATACCAGGATTCGTAAGGATAAACATAAAAATTGTATCCAAACTGTTTTTTTGAAAAATGGGCCGATTGGCCATGGATTACTTTGAGTTTTTTAACCATCAGCTGGAGAATCGCCGCCAGATCAACCACCTCCGCACCAGTTAATGATTCAAAATTATTTTGTCCCAGAGCCTTAACCCATACCTCATAGGACCATTCACTGTAAGATGGACAATATGATACAAATCCGTCATTCTGTTCAATAATATTTTCAACTGGTTGGGAAGATATAGTGTTTGTCGGAATATCGTTGGGAATAATTGAAATCTGGGAGTGTGAATGGACGAGGGAAGCTCCGCTTGAGAGACTTTGATTAGAAAAAATATAAACCTTGCCGTTATTCTTGTGGTAATTGAATCTGTTAATGTAGGTTTTTATGATGTTTTCCAGCTGGGATTGGGAGAGGTCCTCAACATTTTTATCGTGGTCCGGAGAATGGATTATCACTTCATGGATATCTGTAATCGGAAATAAATTAGGAACCACGCGAACGGTCCAGCCCGGCCTATCAGCTGACCCGTCCCCCATCCTGTAGACCTCGGGCGGAGTGTCGGCCTCGTTTCCCGGACAAAATGGGCACCGGAAGGTTTTTCCGTCCATTCCCGTCCTGTTCTGCCTGGCGGGATTGGAAACCATCCAATGCAAACGGGACAAATCGTTCAGGTAATTTGCCATGAATTCAGTATACTACAGTTATATATGAAACTTATCGTTGGTTTGGGAAACCCCGGTGATAAATATATCAACAACCGGCATAACGTAGGATTCATGTTCCTTGATTTTTTGGCAGAAAAACTCATCAACACCACCCCAACCTATAAAAAAGACAAGTACGTCGAATCGCAAATCCTTAAGGCAACTTTTAATAATGAGGAAGTGGTTCTTGCAAAGCCTCAAACATATATGAATAAGTCCGGATCAGCCGTCTTTAAGCTTCTAAAAAAATATTCCCTTAAGTGGACTGATTTGATCGTAATCCATGACGATCTTGATATTCCGCTTGGAAAGATGCATATCCAGACGGCGGTCGGGCCGCAGCTTCATAACGGACTGGAATCAATCGAGACACATCTGAGGACCAAGAATTTTTTGCGGGCAAGGATCGGCGTTGACGCCAGGACTAGGGAAAAATGGGTAAACGGCGAGACATACGTTTTGAACGATTTTTCCCAAGAGGAAAAAGGAATTCTAGGTAACGCTGTTTTTCCAAGGATAGTTGAACTGCTAAAACAACCGCATTAAGCTCATTATCTTCGTACCGAGAACACGGGCAATATTAAAAAGCACCTTTACCGTCGGATTAACTCTCCCCGCTTCGATCCGGGCCAAATATGTTCTGTCGATTCCACACCGATGCGCCGTTTCTTCCTGAGTCAATCCGTATCTTCTTCTAGCAAGACATACACGCTTCCCTAATTTCGTATAGAGGAAATTTCCCCTCATAGATAAAAAACAGAATATCAAAAAAAATTTGACCATGTCTAGGGATTATATGCTACAAAACTTGTTTTTAGATTATCAGGACAAAGCAAATATTTTGATATACCC
>CAZVQH010000126.1:0-2322 GCA_964629205.1 uncultured Gammaproteobacteria bacterium | reverse complement strand
AAACATTTCCCTCGCTTGAGACATCAACAAATCCGTCTATGTATGTAATCGGATGATTTTCGGTTGCGGAATATGAAGCTATGCTAAACTCTTCCTGGAATCCGGGGTTGAGTGTTTTTATTTGGTGGATTGATCCGTCACGGGCAACGATGCTTGTAAAGTAGGCATTCTCAATTTGATCCGACGGATCAGTAAATCTTCGATTGTTTGGCCTTTTGGTGAAAAAAACATGATCAAACCCTTCCCCCATTTCGAAAATGCTTTTTGACAATGCATGGGCGGTTTTGTTCAGCCCGGGTTCGGTCTCGACCTTGTGTCGGATAATAAGATGCTTGCCCGCATGTCTGATTTCGGCAAAAGGAAATGTTTTTTGGTAAGCGCCGATTTTTTGTTCGACTCCCATATGATGCTATGTATTATATTAAAAATAAGTTGATTTTACAATCTAAAGCCAGTGTTTTTTTATTTGCGGTGTTATAATATTTACCATGGAAAAAAAAGAAAAACCGGCGATTGGAGAGTTCTTAAGGAATGCAAAAAAAAAGGTAATTCTGTTATTAAGCTCGGTAGCCCACAGCTTAATAAGAGAACTTAAAACACTGGGCTCGAAAAAAGCAGATGCAAGTGCGGGTCCTCTAAAAACCGCATATACACACTTCCACATTCTGAGATGAATTCTAATCAGGTATTTTTTCTCGCCAGTCCGGTTGCTACCTGCTTCATTTTTTCATATGTCTCCATAACAACAGGAGAAACCTCATCTCTCATTATTTTCCTGACCCGGCTGAAAATTATATGAGCCACCTTTTCATTAGTGCTTGAAAGCTCAAAAAGCATTGGCTGATATCTTAATGCTTCAGGGACCGCGCCAATAAGCACACCATCTTCAATGAGAAGAGCTATCTGAGCTAGTTTAACTTTCTCGTTATTGCCCATATAGATCCCCCGATTAAGATTTTTGCCCCGTAGGCCTTTATATCCCGGTTTAAAACCGTACTCCCCGGCAACCCGTTCAATCACCGCTGACTTTCGGTCAAGCCATTTTTGGAACTTCCGGTTCGAAAGAACTTTTGAGACCGCAATTGCCCTCAGGAGAGGTCCATTCATTTGGTTGGTTGTGATTTGGCTTAAGGCGTGGGCACTGTGTGCAACCTCCTTAGGCATGATTATAAAGCCGAAAGGCTGTCCATTGCTGGAGCTTTTTGCCGTTGTCAGTACCAGAAGGGGATAATCATTAAGAATCGTTTCGACGTTTTGTCCCCAGTATCCGCCGGTTCTTCCAAGTTGTTGGACACAGTCGCCGATAATAGGCAGTTTGCTTTTCTTAAGAATCGCAACTACTTTTTTGAGCAGTGCGGGATCAACGTCGACAATACCAAGGTCGCCAACGATGTCCGGCTCAAGGTAAAGGCCAGCGACCTCATTATTTTTTAATTTGCGATTCAAGACTTCCATAAATCGGTCGGAAAACTCCCTGGTCGGGGGAGGGAGACATCGGTCAACCCATATGCTTTTTCCTGATTTTGTTTTTTGTTGTCCGTCAATTCCGAATCCGGTTCCTTCACGGGCCGACCCGTATCCGCCAGCCCAGGTTCCGTCAACAGCGAGAACCCTTCTCATTTTGCCATGATTAATATTTTTTTCAGCATAGGAAACCACCGATTCAATCGCGATTGAATCGACAACGGTTCCTGAGGATTCGGAATGAACCGTCAGATTATTAAGCATCTTTTTATTCGGATATAAATTAGCAAGCTCTTTAAGGGCAAAACCCTGCCTCAATCCGGGATGATAGGCAGTGCAAATGTTGTCTTTTATTCCCATGTGGTTTTCGAAACGGTCAATCTTGGTTAGCCATGGATTTTCGGCCCCAAGAGCCACGGAAGAGGCAGAATTCAAGACATCAATAATATTACCGTCTCCATTGGTAAAGCCGCTTAATTTTTTTAGTCCCGCCAATTGACTTGTAAATACCAACCCATCCAGTACCCATGCGTTTGCGGCCGGGGGGTAATAATTAAGAACATTTTTTCTATATGTATCCATGGCCTTGTTGAAATAGGCAACCCGTTTTTTGTTGTTGTTATTTCCCTTTAGGGCAAGTCCGGCGATTCTATCAGATTCCCCAAGACCGCGGAAGAAATTTTTCTTCAGGTACTGGAATTCCTTCTCAACAAGGTTGCGCGACCTGAAAGACAAAGATAATTCACCCCGGGAATATTTATTAAGGTTGGTAAGAGTCTCCTCAACCGCTCTTCCTCCAACTTCTTCAAACAGCCGAACCTCTTCATGGGCATCGTTTTTTTTCATGATTATTGTTTC
>CAZVQH010000125.1:0-2349 GCA_964629205.1 uncultured Gammaproteobacteria bacterium | reverse complement strand
CTTTAGGGCCCAAATATATGAACTGACCACTTTCCAGATGATTTTTGATAAACAGCAAATCTCTGACCTGATCCTGGTGGTAAGCAATGAATTCTGGCAACCTGTAGGTTCTCAGGAGCAGCGCCAGAAAAAAAATCCCGATCAATATCAAAGCGTCTTTGTACTTTTTTAAGAACATAATCAATATTTGAAATTCACATGTTTAAGAGCTTCTTCCAAGGTTGGCTTCGTCTCAAAGGCGGAAGGAAATACCAGTGACTGATAATTAAAATAAGTGTGCAATTCATAAGCCGATGAAATAATAATGAGCAGGGCGATCAAGGCAGTTGCAAATACAGGCTTCTTAAGTCTGGATGCCGCCGAATTAAGAGCCAGACCGGAAAAATAAACAACGGCGGGAATCGCGGTAAAGGTCCGAAGCATATTCGGATTTTCCCACGGATAAATCATGAGTGATGGCAAAAGCGAAATAAACAAGTATGAAATAAAAATCCGGTTGAAATTATTCTTCAGGTTTTTAAGGGCGACGGTTACCCCGGAAACAAACAGCAATCCCATAATTGGATTCAAGGCAGGTTTGCCAGGGTAGTTGTGCTTACCACTCATGTCTCCCTTAAAGACAAACATCGCAGAAACCGTTCCTACGTTCTTTATCGTTCCCGCAACTTTTTCCCCCAGAGTCATCTCATGATTTTTCCAGAAAAACAGTTTGTCAACCCGGTTATCCTGATGGGTCAGCAGATATGTCGTCAGAGGAACGATCACGATTACAAAGGGAATGAGGAAAGTCAGCAGGTATTTTATTAGCTGACCCCTTTTTTTAAGAAACATAATGAAGATAATAAACAAAGGAACTGCAAAAAAGAACCTCCCCGGTGTATATGAATTGAAGGCTAGTCCGGCAAATAATCCGCTCATTAATAAATTAATATGAAGTCCTTCTTCTTTGGATTGATTACCCATAAACCTAAGAAAAAAATACAGGGAAGCAAGCTCAAGAAAGAGCAAAAAAGTCGCCTCAAAGGAAAATCTTGCAAAATTAAAGTACCAGCGCGAAGCGGTGAATGCCACAGCCAGCATGAAAGCCAAAAAATAATTTTTGCTGAATATTTTCCTGACGACAAGGTAAAACATAAGTGATCCGGCAACCCCGAATAGCGCTGCCGGCAATCGTAAAGCGAAGTTGTTTACTCCAAATATCTTGAATGACGCAAGGAGGGAATAAAAGTAAAGTGTCGAGTGGCCGGTCGCCATTTCAGAGTATGGAATATAAGGTTTGCCGTCCAAAGTCAGCGCCAATTTCGCAAATTCGACCTCATCAAAGGTAAGACTCTGAGGGATAAGATTGAATTTGAAAAATACAACAGAGGCAGAGAGAAGCAATAAAAAAAAGGGGAGGAGAAGTTTACTTTTTATTGATTTCATATCGGCCCGTTAGGTAATAATATTTAATCCTCATGATATCTATCATCGTTTCGACCGAATCCTTGATGAAGTTGACATTTTTTGTTTCCACGTGCCGCCAGGAAACAGGAACCTCGGAAATTTTAAAATTCATTTTTTGGGCAAGAAAAAGAAATTCCAGATCGAATCCGGCTGAAACCGATGATCCTTCGGCTTTTCGCCTGTCATGGAAAACCTGTAACCGGTCAATTATGTCGAGGGCAGCCTTTCTGTGGAAAAGTTTGAATCCGCACTGGGTATCCTTGACTCCCTTAAGGCCAATAATGATATTTCTTATGATTATGAAACCTTTTGCCATGATCTTTCTCAGTAAAGGGGCTCCGGCGCGGGTGTTATTGCGGGATCCGATGATAATCTTTGCACCTTGGTCGGTTTTTCCCAGAAGTTTTTCAACTTCCTCAAGCGGGGTGGCCAGATCAATGTCGGAAAACATAACGAACTCGCTTTTTGATTTCGTAATTCCGGTTATTACTGCAAAAGCTTTTCCCTGATGGGAATTTTCTATCAACCGGAATTTAGGGAAAATTTTCAAGTATTTATTCTTGATCATTGACTTTGAGGAGTCAGACGAACCGTCATCGACGATGATTACTTCGGAGAATCTATCGTCATTTTCTGTAAAGTTGCCGATTTTGTCCAGGACGCCTTTTTGTATATTCGACTGTTCGTTGTAGCAGGGAATAATAAGGGAAATTTTCATGATTATTTTACCAATCTATATATTTTAACACCCTCGACACTCCACTCGGAAGCAATTTTAAATTTTCCGAATATCGTTATATTCCAGCTTTTAGTGGACTTTATGTCGCAAGGATTTCCGCAGATTACAAACATTTCCTTGCCCACTTTGAGTTCTCTGCGGTCCTGAGGAACTTTTCCTTTGAG
>CAZVQH010000124.1:0-2397 GCA_964629205.1 uncultured Gammaproteobacteria bacterium | reverse complement strand
ATCTTCATGAGATTCTCGATCTCCGGAATCGACATTTGCATGTCTTTTGAAATTTCCTTAACAGACGGTTCGCGTCCAAGTTTTTGAATGAGGCGTCTTTGAGTCTTGTAATAGCGGTTGATATGATCGACCATATGAACCGGAATTCTGATCGTCCTTGACTGGTCGGCAATCGCGCGGGTTATGGCCTGCCTGATCCACCAGGTCGCGTAAGTTGAGAATTTAAATCCTCGTCTCCAATCATATTTCTCGACTCCGCGGATCAGACCTTTGTTTCCTTCCTGAATGAGATCCAAAAAAGACAGGCGTCTCCCTAAATATTTCTTGGCGATTGAAACGACCAGCCTCAAGTTGGCTTTAGTAAGTTTGTCCTTTGATTTGTTGTCGCCTTTTTCGTATTTTTTGGCAAGATTTATTTCTTCGTCAAAACTCAAGAGCGGGGTCTTGCCGATTTCCTTTAGATACATTTTTATCGGGTCAAGCGATTCTCCGTGTTTGAGAACTACCAATTGCTCAAGTTCCTTTTCCATTTCTTCGGCTGTTTTTCGCGCTTCTACCTCTTCACGGGTCGATACGGTTTCAAAGATATCAATACCGCGCTTCAACGCCTCGTTGAAAAAATCATCTATTTCGGCAACGTGTTTTTCCGGGTCAGGATAAACCAATAGAATGTCGTCTTGAACTAGAAAACCGTCTTCCCCGCCTTGATTCAAGAGTTCATGAAGAGTCTTTGGTAGTCGATGTTTTGTCATGAGTGTTTTATATTTTATAACGAAACTAGTTTTTTTTCTACCTCTTTTAAGGCAGAGGCGATTTCCAGCAGTTTTTGGTTTTTTTCAGTCCCCTCGCCGGCAATGTTAAGAATCTCCTTTATTTGCCTTTTTAAAGAAAATCTCCTTAATTCCAGGCTCAATTTTTCGATATTATCTTCTTCAATTCCCGTTGGCGCGGATACGAAAAGATATATTTCGTCAAAAACAGGCCTCAATTCTGGAGGAATGACCGCGGCAAACTTATCAAGGTCAAACGACTTTGACATTTCTTCTTTCTTTTCCATCAGCAGTTCGACTATTTTGGAGTTGGCCGGAATACTCAGGTCTCCGGGAGTTATGATCGAAAAAACCGTAGCGGCGGGTTTATATGGATTTCCCGCCTGAAAAATAAAGCTCAATATGTATTTTTCCAAAATGACTTCTCGACTGGCAACCACTTCCTTCTTGAGATTTGATTTGTAGTCTTCCTGTTGTTTTTTCCTGCGTCGTATTCTTGACATCAGCGCATCTACGCTTACTTCCGTGACCCCCAACAGGCCGGCAATTTTTTTTGTATAGTGCGATTTGACGATCGGATTTCCTATCCTCTCAATGAAAGGAATTACCTCATCGCCTATTTTCTTTTTGCCGAAAGGGTCGTCGAGCGAATGTTTTTTAAGAGCCGCGTCTATTAAAAAATCGTAAATCGGCTGAGGTTGTGACAATGCTTTTTTGAAAGCAACTTCGTCCTTCCTTATGGCTTCGTCGGGATCCTTAGCAAAATCAGGCCTGACTACTGCCAGTTCCATTTCCAGTTTTTCCGCCTCTTCAATTCCCCGTCTTACCGCCTCCCCACCTGCTTCGTCGGAATCAAAAATCAAGGTTAGCTTGGGCGTAAACCTCTTCAATAGCATCAGCTGGTCCGGAGTAAGAGCTGAGCCCTTCACGGCGACAAAGTTGCTTATTCCGTGAGCATACGGAGTAATCATATCGAACTCCCCTTCGACCAAATAAGCATTTTTTTCTTTTTTTATGGAATCTTTGGCAAGGTTTATACCGAAAAGTGTTTCCCGCTTATGATAGATCGGGGTTTCGGGACTGTTTACGTACTTCGCCTCGTTCCGGTCACCATCAAGAATCCTGCCCGAAAATCCAAGAACGTGATCTCGCGCGTCGACGATCGGAAACATCAACCTTCCCCTGAACCGGTCGTAATAACGTCCGGAGGCACTTTTGACAGTCAACCCGTTTTCGTATATTTCTTCATCGGAATATTTTTTCTTTTTCAGGAAATTTTTCAGGGAATCCCAAGAAACCGGAGCATAACCCAACCTGAACTGCGCGGAGATCCCGTTATTGATGCCACGGTTCTTAAGATATTCCGCGGCCTTCTCGCCAAATTTGGTTTTGTTGAGTATATATTGAAAGAAGTCTGCGGCTATCGTATTCATCGCATAATATCTTTCCTTTATCTTGCTTGCCTTGTCGTCGAAAGAAACGTTTTTCAAAGTGACACCGGCTTTTTTTGCCAATTCCCTTAATGCTTCGACGAAAGTTATATTTTCCCACTTCATCAGGAACTTTACGATATCCCCTCCCTCTCCACAGCTTCGCCCCGTCAGTCCCAGTGATCGCATCATAAACC
>CAZVQH010000123.1:310-2426 GCA_964629205.1 uncultured Gammaproteobacteria bacterium | reverse complement strand
CCTCCCCCATCTTCAAGTATGCTCTTGAAAATATCCCGCCGTTTACGCTTGCCTTCATAAGGTTTTTCTTTGCCGGATTGATATTTTTGCCGTGGGCAAATAGCACGTGGAAAGAACTGACGGTAAAGGAATGGTTCAAGGTCATCCTGGTCGGTTTCTTCGGAATCACCGTAAATATTTCGTTTTTTTTCCTCGGACTTCAAAAGACCGAAAGCATCAATGCTCCGGTCATCGCCTCGTCCGGTCCGATATTCATATACTTCCTGTCGATAATATTCCTTAAGGAAAAACCGAGAATGAGAATTTTGGCCGGAATGCTTGCGGCTTTCATGGGAGTGCTACTTATCATTTTTTCCCCTATCTTCCTGGGCGGACAGTACTATGTATTCGGAGAAATCGAAGGGAACCTCTTTATATTCATTGCAATGTTGGGAGCGGTTCTCCAGACTATAATCGGACGCGACATTCTAAAAAAAATCAACTATGTCCAGGTTTCCGTCATAACTTTCCTTCTGGGATCCCTCACCTTCCTCCCATTCATTCCCAATGAATTTTTGAGCTGGGACTTTTCGTTGCTGAACGTCAACGGCTGGACGGGTATAATCTTCGGGGTTCTGTTTTCATCCGCCGCCGGTTATTCGCTGTTTTATTACGGAGTTTCCAAGCTGACGGCCCAGGAAGTCGGACTGTTTACGTATATAGATCCCATCGTCGCCGTTCTGATTGCCATTCCCCTTTTGGGCGAGTATCCAAACCTTTATTACTTCATCGGCACGATCCTTGTTTTCGGCGGCCTGTATATTGCCGAAGGAAGAATCAATTATCATCCGATATATCTGTTTATAAGAAGACAAACGGCCCCTCTCAGACGAGTCCTTGGCCGGCTTGAGTCATTCACATGATAAAATATAAATATGAGTAAAGTACTTATCACGGGCGCAGGGGGCTACATAGGTTCCGTTGCCGCCCATCTGTTTTTGAGCCAGGGGCATGAAGTCGTTGCTGTCGATAACTTCACAACCGGATATCGCCAACCGCTTGAATATCTGGAGAGCAAATTTCCTGGAAAGATTATCTTTCATGAAATCGATTTGAAGGGCGACTTGAGCACTCTGTTCGACAAGGAAAAAAACATAGACGCTGTTATCCATTTTGCCGCCTCCTGCCTGGTCGATGAGTCGATGCGGGACCCGGGCAAGTATTTCGGCAACAATGTCGCCGCAACATCAAACCTGTTGTCCCATATGGACAAATACGGAATCAAAAACATTATCTTTTCTTCAACCTGTGCTGTTTACGGCGAAGCGGAATATTATCCGATAGACGAAAAGCACCCCCTTAAGCCGACGACACCCTACGGAGCGTCAAAAAAAATGGCTGAGGAAGCAATCCAGTGGTATGGAAAACTCAAGGATTTCAGGTATATGATTCTCCGTTATTTTAACGTTTGCGGCGCAACCGATGACGGTGCAGTCGGCGATTCAAAAAAACCTTCATCCCTTCTGGTCCAAAATGCCGTCCGTGGCGCCATGGGAATAGAAAAGTTTTACCTGACCGCACCCGAGGTCGATACCCCGGACAAGACTCCGATAAGGGATTACGTAAATGTCGTCGACTTGAATATAGCGCACCTTAAGGCATTTGAGAAACTCATGTCGTCAAAAACAAGCGAGATAATAAATCTGGGAACCGGATCGGGCAACTCCGTCCTTGAGGTTGTCGAACAGGTAAAGAAAATTACTGGCATGGAGATTCCGATCGATAAGGCCAATACCCGGCTCGGAGACGATGCCAAGAAAATCGCCGATATAACTAAGGCAAAATCCATCCTGGGATGGAGCCCGGAAAGGACAATCGAGGATTCTGTCAAATCACTTGTTTTGTGGTACAAAAACCACCCCCAAGGCTGGGATAAGTGATATAATATTTGGTACCGCGGGATTAGTTCATCGGTAGAACATCTGATTTCCAATCAGATAGGACGGGTTCGACTCCCGTATCCCGCTCACGTTTTTTCGCCCTAATTTTATTTTTACATGAGCAATCTCCTCATCCTCAATAACAAAAAACAAATCCCGACAGTAGGCCTTGGTACCTGGCGATCGGAAAAAGGAAA
>CAZVQH010000123.1:0-300 GCA_964629205.1 uncultured Gammaproteobacteria bacterium | reverse complement strand
AGAATATGCAATAATCGAATCAGGGTACAGGCATATTGACTGTGCAAGCGTTTATGGAAATGAGAAGGAGATAGGCGCCGCTTTCAAAAAAGTTTTCGCATCCGGAAAAGTAAAGCGGGAGGAAGTTTTCATAACCAGCAAACTTTGGAATACGGAACATCATCCCCTGAACGTCGAGGCGGCCTGCCGCAAAACCCTCAACGATCTGCAGCTTGATTATCTCGATCTATACCTCGTCCATTGGGGAATCGCATTTGCCCACGGGGGTGATCTTGAACCGATTGGCGAAAACGGTATGGT
>CAZVQH010000122.1:0-2440 GCA_964629205.1 uncultured Gammaproteobacteria bacterium | reverse complement strand
CGATAATTGCGGCATTGATAAGTCCGACAGCAAAAAGTACGCTCGCGAAATCGCCTGCAAACGGCCTGATCGCCAGTGCCGCTTCCTCTCCCGAGCCGATTGAAATATTGTTGGCGTATAGGGTCGAGGCGGTTGCGACAATCATGAAGAAAGTAAAGAAGTTGGAGAAAAAAGCGCCGAAATATGCCTCGAATTTGGCGAACTTCAGTTTCTCGACCGGGACGTTTTTGTTCTTCATGTAACTCTGGACAAAAAACTGGCCCCATGGCGTGATCGTCGTACCCAATATTGCCATGACCAGAATCAGTGATTCTTTGGTAAAAATGTTTGGTCTGAAGATAAACAGTGACCTTATCGTCTCTCCCCAATCGGGTTTGGTCATGACCGCAGACACAACATACGCCAGATAAAAAAATATTCCCATAAGGAATATTCTTTGGCTTTTGTCGTAATTGGTCCTTGTAATGAGGAGGAATGTGGCAACGATTGCCCCGACGATAATGGGAATGACCGGAAGTCCCAGCATTTGGGCTGACGTCTTTAGGGCGGCAATATTGGTCAGCAGGGTCCCGAAGTTTGCTATCGAGAGAAGTAAAAAGACTATAAGGGCGGTCGTGAGTCCGAAGCTTTCCCGGATCAGGTCTCCAAGCCCTTTCCCCGTCGCAATCGCAATTCGTGATCCCATTTCCTGAGTAACGGCATAAAGAATCGTCAGGAAAGGCAAAGTGATGAGAGCAGCATAACCAAGTCTAGCCCCTGCGAGGGAATAGGTGATCACGCCGCCGCCGTCGTTTCCTGCCATTGTCGTGATGACGGAGGGACCTAGGACCGAAAGAAATGAGGTGATGTTGTCAAACAGGCTCATAAAACTGAAAAAATCCCGCTAATCCACAGGATATATGGCTAGAATACTACTTTGAGGCATTCTTGTCAACCTTCCAATGCCTGCGGCTTTTGAAAAAGTCTTCCCTGATGGAGAGGTCGGCCACATGTATGAACCACTCCTGCCCCGCCTTAGCCAATACCACGGCAAAAATTGAGGCGTATAAGGCGATATCGGTGGAGATCAGGAAATTGAGGGGTTTGTAAACGGTTGCGAAATATAGCAGGAAGAATATATTTTCGAAATAATTTCCGAAAAAAAGAAGAATATGGCGCTTTCTGAATCTCAAAAAAACGGCTAACCCGATCATCCGCCACACGAATAACGCCGTCAGAAGAACACCAAACTCCCCGATCATCCGCCAGCCGATCATAAGCTCGAAAATATAAACCCACGAATCGACGATTTTGTCGATTATCTGGTATTGTTTCTTTGTGATGACTTTGTAAGCGAAATCCGCATCGATTACGTCAAGAAAAAATGATAGAATTATGGCGGCAGTAGGCCATACAAGGATCAAAGGGGCAAGAAAAATTCTTGCCGTAAGTATTAGGTAATACGCCATTGCCTCATTATATATGAACCGCAAACTGAGAGTCGCGATGTTTTTCTCCTCCGATCCGGCTTCGCCCGGAGGAGTACAGGAGCACATTTACTATTTGAGTCTGGCTGTCAAAAAGTTGGGTCACGATGTGACGGTTTTTGTGCCTACCCGGGATACTCTGCTTCTCCCCTATCCCGGCGCCCGAAAAATCGGGGAATTTTCAGAGATCCCCCTGCCCATAGGGTATGATCTTAGCTTCGTCAACAGGAAGGATGGTCAGGACTACTCCCGCATAATCAATTCCAAAAAGTATGACCTTCTCCATATTCACGATCCTTTCATGCCTTTTTTGTCATGGGAATTGCTGAATAAACTGGATCTGCCGATTGTTACGACTTACCATGCCACATGGGAAAAGGAGTCTTTAATGGAAATATTCGGAGGCTTCATACCCATTCTGAAAGACAGCCTTTCGAAAAAAGTAAAGGGAACGATCTTCGTATCCAGGCGGACCAAAAAATGCTGGGACGAAATTTTCGAACCCAAGACCTTAAAAACAATAATCGCCAACGGCATCGATAGCAAAACTTTTCCATTCAAGGAAAAGAAAAAAAGAGACCGCGTAAACATTCTCTTTTTAGCAAGGATCGTTCCCAAAAAAGGTCTAGAACTGCTGCTTAAGGCCTTCAAAAGAATCATTCCCAAATACGGCAATGTTTTTTTGTCCGTCGTCGGGGAGGGTCCGGACCGGAAACGGATGATGGATTTTGTCAAAAATAACGGGCTGGAAAATAGTGTCAGGTTCTATGGCTATGTAAGTAAGGAAGATAAGGCGGGCTTTTATCACGATGCCGATATCTTTTGCGCTCCTTATCAGAATGAGGGCTTTGGAATCACCCTGCTTGAAGCAATGGCGACCGGCACGCCGATTGTCGCTCTCCGGAATAATGCCTTCAGCGAAGTGTTGAAGGATTATCCGGCCCAGGAGCTGATCGGCAAGACCTGGGTAGAAC
>CAZVQH010000121.1:0-2461 GCA_964629205.1 uncultured Gammaproteobacteria bacterium | reverse complement strand
TGCCTGGTCTTTCAGTTTGCGCCATAAAAAAACGTCCTCGAAAAACTAGTCAATTACTAATCTTTCAAGGACGTTCATTGAAACGCGGTACCACCTTGATTTAAATAAAGCTTATTTTCTGCCTCTTCGGCGGATTTCGTCTTTATTACTCTTTCCTGATAATCAGGATTAAGCTGTAACGGGCGTAACCCGTCGGGTTCTACTTGTCTTTTGGACTTTCTTCCCGAAGCCTCCGTACTTACGGACCGTGTGGTCTTGCCGTGTGCGTTAACACGCGGGTCCTCACGATTGGCTTTGAAACATCATTATACTATAACGGACTTTAATTACAACTTAAAAATTATTTTATCTCAACGATTTTGTACTTAATCTTGCCTGCGGGAACTGTAACCTCAACCCATTCACCTTCTTTTTTTCCGATAAGTGCCTGTCCGATCGGGGAGGTATGGGAAAGTTTTTGATTCATAGGGTCTGCCTCAAATTCACCAACAATCTGAAACAACTCCTTCTTTCCGTTTACTTCAACCGCTACCGAGGTTCCGAGTTCAATCTGAGTACCTTGCGAATGATTTTCGACAATCTCGACTTCCCTTAATATCTCTTCAATTTCCTGGATTCTTCCCTCGACAAATGCCAACTCGTCCTTGGCGGCTGTGTATTCACTGTTCTCGGAAAGATCACCCATAGATCTGGCCTTATGGAGACGCTCAACCGCGTAAGGCTTTTTTACGGTCGTCAGCTCCTTGTGTTCGCTCTTCAGATTATTGAAACCGTCAGCTGTAAGTTGTGTTTTTTTCATAAATAAAAAAAGCCCCGGCGAAACTGGGGTTTAGATGGTAAAATAATACTACAAAACGGCATAATTGTCAAATTTCAGGCGCGTTCGTCTAGCGGCCTAGGACGCCAGGTTCTCATCCTGCAAATCGCGGGTTCAAATCCCGCACGCGTCACCAACGCGGGTTCCCCCTAAAGTGGACTAACCCGCAGTAATCCTCACCTTGTTCGGAAACTGCGGGTTTAAGCAAATCCCGCACGCGTCACCAACTCAGTTTTCACCTAATGGAAGGGAATTCAACCTTAAAAAACCCCGCCTTTCGGCGGGATTTCTATATAACCTAAATTGCGACTTACTGAGCTGTTTGACCTGATTCAAACAACTTATCGTGGTATTCCCAGAACTTACCCTGATCAGCGGCACAAAGTGAAGCTTCGGCAGCTTTTTGGGCGTTAGGATGAATCTGAGTCAACGGGAAGTGTTTGAAATAGACTTGAACCTTGCCTTCATAGTCTTTCATGATCTGCTTCACAGTCGGATAAGCCCTTACGCAGTAAGGACATTCAAAATCCGAGAATTCGACGATCTGAACCTTGGCACCTGCAGGGCCGACTACCTGAGCGTTCTTTATGTCGATCTGTTTGGCGACAGGGTCAAAAGATTTATTCTGAGGATCTGAACAATACTGCTGGAGCTGCTCGGAATAATCGGTACAGTTTTCGGTTCCGGTTCCGGCTAATTCCTTGTCGATTATTTCCTTGAAAAACTCGAATGGAAATGCTCCGGCCAAAAGTTTGCCGTTAACAAAGAATCCGGGAGTTCCCTGAATTCCAACGGAAGATCCATAGGCGGTATCGGTATTGACCGCGGCCGTCTTCTCTCCTTTATCAAGACAACTGTTGAATTTTCTGGTATCAAGCTTCATTTCCTTGGCATATTTTTTTAGATTCTCGACCGATACATAGGACTCAGCCTGAACTCCGGCTCCACCAGCCGTCAGTTTTTTTTCAAGCGACATCATCCGGACGAACATGTAACCCAAAGCAACCACGAGAACCGCCAGAATGAGATAGAGTACATTATTGTTCTGTTGAACAATCACTCTCGTCTCTACCGGCTCAGACATTATTTTCTGTTTTTTTTGTCTTGCCATAAGAATTTAGAAATTATAAAAAATTATAATGAATGATAAATTACCTTATAACTGTACCGTTTTTTAGCTTTTTGTCAAGAGGGACAAGTTCGAATTTTTCGGGATCGTCTGCGACCAAGACCATCCCGTTGGAATCGCGACCCATAAGCTTCTTGGGTTCGAGATTAGCCAAAAAAATATATTTGTTTCCAAGCAGGTCTTCGGGCGCATAAAATTTTGCAAGCCCGGAGAGGATTTCGACCACCCCATAATCTCACCAAGATCTACAAGCATTTTTATAAGACTCCTTGAACCTTCGAGAATTGATGCTTCCTTGACTTCTCCTATCCTGAAGTCCAACTTTTCAAAATCGAGATAACTGACGGTTGCCTTTTTCATTATTCGTCTATAATAAAACAAATAGATTGAATTATCAAATTTTATTTAAATGGAAAAAGTAGACATCGTCGACGAAAATCTTAAAGTTCTCTATGCAACAACGAAGAAGGAGGCTCATGACCACGGCTTGCTTCACGCAACTGTTATTGCCGAGG
>CAZVQH010000120.1:0-2479 GCA_964629205.1 uncultured Gammaproteobacteria bacterium | reverse complement strand
GACTACAACCTTAAATGCCCAGAAGACTTCACTTGATAGCCAAAAAATCCAAAAGCAGAAATTGTTGGCCGACACCCGCAATGACGAGGCAAATTACCAACGCCTAATTTCCCAGGCACAATCTCAGTTGGCGGGATTTAAATCGTTCGTTTCAAATGCCGGGGCAGGGGTCATCAGCGCGAATCAATTCGGTAACGGGTCTGATGGAAACTATTTTTCCCAGCGCGACGCTCGTTGGGCGGGTCAAAACATAGGGTATTCTTCGGAAAATATTCTTAACGTAGGATGCCTTTTGACCTCGGTTGCGATGGTTGGAAAGAAGTACGGATCAAACCTATCGCCGTCCGATATCGCCGCAGACTCCAATAGGTTTTTTGCCAATACGGCATACATGAGACTTCCGTGGCCGGGAGTCGCGGGCAAATCTTACGCATCTGTCGGAACCGATGATGGGAGTATTACCCAAGAACTTAATAACGGAAATTACGTAGTTGTTGGGGTGGGAGGATGCGCTAGCGGCGGTAGTCATTTTGTAGTTTTGACCAAAAAAGACGGAGACGATTACATTATGCATGATCCGATCTACGGACCGGACATAAAATTCAGCACTCACTACGGAAACATCTGCACTGCTGCAACATTCAGATAATTTTGTAGCATGAGGGTCCATGGACAAAACTATTCGTAAGGTTTATACAGATAATATAAACCGTGAAAAATATATTTTTTTCCCTTCTGTTCCTTTTTGCCGTAATTCCCGCTATTGCCTACGAAAATATTCGCGTCAACGAATTTCTTGTCGATCCACAACCCCAACAGGTTGAAATAATAAATACCGGATCAACGAGCGCCGATTTGGGAAATTGGATTATCGACGACAACGGCGGTTCCCTCGGTTATTTCTCAATTCCCGAGGGGACAATTATCGGGCCCAACTCTTGTCTCGTATTCTCAAAGGACTTTAATCTCAACAAGTCAAGTTCCGACTCTGTAAGACTGATCGATAATGAAATGTCCGTGATCGATTCATTTGTTTACAAATCGAGTTCGGGAAGCGGAATTTCATATTTCCGGCTTCCGGACGGAGGAAATGATTGGGCGACCGGAAGCGCGACTTTAGGACTCTATAACTCCACAGGGACAAGTTGTCAGGCAAGTCCGACCCCGACACTTCCCCCCGCATCAAACACTCCCACTCAAACACCGACGCCACTCTACGTCACAGATATTCCCGTACCCCGGATTTCGTACGACAATATCTTTCTGAGCGAAGTGCTCGTCGATCCCGATACCAAAAGTGAAGAGTGGGTCGAGATCTATAACGGAAATGATTTTCCGGTAACGCTTACCGAATGGTACATTGATGATATAGAAAGCGGTGGATCCGCATTGAGGAAATTTTCCCTCGAAATTCCCGGTAAAAATTACAGGGCAATCACCTTCTCCACATCTATTTTCAACAATTCCGGAGATTCGGTCCGGCTCCTGGATTTTGACAAAAAGGAAAAGGAGAGTTTTGAATATTCCGGATCAAGGCCTGGACATTCCTACGGAAGAAGCGACTTTCCCGATGGCGATTTCTGTCTCCAAGCGCCTTCATTTGAAAAACAGAACAATCCGTGTTTTATCCAAAAAACGGAAGCGCTTGCAGTCGGACGTATATCGACGCCGACTGCGACTTCGCCTGGAACCAATCTGACTCTTGGCCGAACACTACCTATCAAAAATAAACAAATTATCCCTATCGCCACTTCCATTAGTACAACCGAAGATCCCGGACGCATCCTTGGAATTTCATCGGATCGGGAGTCGGGAAATGATTATCTGATGATCCGCCATTTGACTGTGGTTTCATTGTCATATTCGCTTTTGACACTTGCGTCGGTTTTATTTAAAATGACATGTATATATGGAAAGGGTCTCAAACTTTTTGCATCATTTTTTCATTCCCCATGAAAAAAACAACTACAGGGCGCGGAGCCTTCATGTCGATTTCCTTGGCTTTTACCTGGTATTTGCTCTCTTACTGAGTTTTGCTTTCAAGCAAGTCGGACTTACAAACGTCCTCGGATATGCGACCGACATTTCCGTCGAAAAACTTTATCAGCTAACCAATTCCGAAAGGGAGAAAAACGGACTTCCCGCATTGACCTACAATGATAAACTTGCCGTTGCCGCCGCAGCCAAAGCGCAAAATATGTTTGGTGAAAACTACTGGGCCCATTATTCGCCAAGCGGCAAAACTCCGTGGGAATTCATATTGAGTTCAGGATACAGATATGAATTGGCAGGTGAAAACCTTGCAAAAAATTTCCTGTTTTCCGACGGAGTGGTTTCGGCATGGATGAACTCGCCGACACACCGGGACAACGTTCTTAAGCGCGACTATACCGAAGTCGGTTTTGCGATAGTCAACGGAGTCTTGAATGGTGAACAAACAACTTTGGTTGTCCAGATGTTCGGTAAACCAACTTTTGCA
>CAZVQH010000119.1:0-2491 GCA_964629205.1 uncultured Gammaproteobacteria bacterium | reverse complement strand
GATCTATTGTGATAAAATAAAGGGTGCCCAGGGTGAGTGCTGGAATGGCATACAGGCTAGTCTCAAAAACTAGTGGATTCACTTCCATGAGGGTTCGACTCCCTCCTCACCCACCAGAATCAAACTCTCCCATTCTCACATAACATCAACATCGTGAGGCCCTGACTCAACAAGCGAACTTTGAGTGATCTGGATGAATTCTGCTTTTTTCCAAAGATCGTTTATGGTCGCGGCTCCACAATATGAAAATCCCGATTTGACTCCACCCATCAACTGATGGACAAGGTCAAAAACCTTACCTCGAAAAGGCACAATTGCCTCGACTCCCTCGGCTGCATATTTTTTTAGGTCCTTCTTTACGCTTTCATCTTTCTTTTGCCTGTCTGCATTTGCCATGAGAGAGGCCATTCCGCGCGTCATTTTGTATTTTTTATTGTTGCGGAAGAATGTAAGCGCGGGGCTTTCTTCACACCCGGCGAACAAGGTTCCGATCATGACGGAACTTGCACCTGCCGCCAGCGCCTTGACGATATCGCCCGATTGTTTTATTCCGCCGTCTGCAATAACCGGTATCCCGTATTTATTGGCGACTTCGACCGATTCCGAGATTGCAGTCAGTTGAGGAACTCCCGATCCGGTCACGATCCTCGTCGTACAAAGGGCGCCGGGACCGATTCCGACCTTAACTCCCGCCGCACCGTTCTTGATCATTTCCTCGGTCGCCTGGGCGGTTGCCACATTTCCAGCGATAAAGTCCGTTTTGGGGAATTTCTTTGTTAACTCTCTCAAAACTTTGGCAAAAAAAGTGCTGTGACCATGGGCCACGTCAATGACAATGGCATCTACTCCGGCCTTAATAAGTGCACGGGTACGCTCCAGATAGTCGGCGCGGATTCCAACCGCCGCCCCGACCAGGAGTTTCCTTTTCTTGACTTTCCTGACTTCTTCGACTTCGGCGTCAATTGTCAGAAAGCGATGGATTATTCCGATTCCCCCGAGTTCGGCGATCGCGATTGCCATATCGGATTCGGTTACCGTATCCATATTTGCAGAAACCAAAGGAATCCCCAGGCTTATTTTTTTGGTCAATTTGGTTTTCAAGCTGACGTTCGACCTTGACTCAATTGCTGTAAGTTGCGGAACCAGTAACACATCATCAAATGTCAATCCAACCTGTTTTCTTATATTTAACATTGTCGTTAATAAATTTATAAATTATCTATATATATTCTCAGCCCGTTCGGGTCCCACCGAAACTATCTTGACTGGCACTCCCAGAAAGTCCTCTATGAATTTTACGTATTTCTGGCAATTTTTTGGAAGTTTGTCGAACTTCCTTATTTTGGTTATGTCCTCACTCCATCCGGGGAATGTTCTGTAAACCGGAGTCAGCTTAGCCAGTTCCAGGTAACCGCAGCTGCTGTAATTCATTACTTTGCCCTGCACTTTGTATCCCGTACATACTTTTATTTCTCTAAGGCCTGACAAAATGTCTATCTTGGTGATTGCGATCTTGTTTGCCTCAGTCACTTCGACTGCGAATTTAACCGCTTCAAGATCGAGCCAGCCGATACGCCTGGGTCTCCCGGTCGTTGTCCCGAATTCCGCGCCCTTTTCTCTTATTGAGTCTGCGGTGCTGTCAAAAAGCTCAGTGGGTAACGGTCCTCCACCGACCCTTGAAGTATAGGCCTTGACGACAACCCATGTATTATCAATCCTGCTTACAGGCATTCCCGACCCGGTATTGACGGCGCCCGTGACGACATTGCTCCCGGTTGTGAAAGGATAGGGAGAGAAGTCATTGTCGAGCATAACTCCATGGGCTCCTTCCAATAAGATGTTTTTCTTGTCCGAGAGCCCCTTTTTCAAGATTTGATAGCTGTCTTTTATGTACGGCATCAGTCTTGCCCTCATCGATTTGAAACGGACCAATTCCTTCTTTACGTTGACGGGCTTTACCTTGAAGAGTTTGAGAATCTTATTTTTAATTTTTGCCTGAAACTCAAATTTTTCTTTGAAGGTTTCCCAATTAACAAGTTCGTAAACTCTGATTCCGTTATAACTTACTTTATCGGCATAGGTGGGGCCGATTCCGCGCTTCGTGGTCCCGAGTTTGTTTTTGCCGCGGGCATTCTCGTAAGCTTCGTCAAGCGCCTTGTGATACGGCAGTATCAGATGGCATCGCGGCGATATAACAAGTTTATTTTTAAGGCTGAATCCTTCATTTTCTATCTTGTCCATCTCGCCCAGTAGCACCTCCGGATCGATGATTACCCCATTGGCGATCACGCCAACGGCATTTTTATTCAATATCGCCGAAGGTAGGAGGTGGAACGGATATTTTTTCTTTCCCACAACAACCGTGTGGCCGGCATTGTTGCCGCCATGGAATCTGACCGCAAAATCGGCCTTCTCCCCCAATAAGTCAACTAGCTTTCCCTTACCTTCGTCACCCCATTGTCCGCCTATTACAAGATTTATCATATAAAGT
>CAZVQH010000118.1:0-2501 GCA_964629205.1 uncultured Gammaproteobacteria bacterium | reverse complement strand
CCAAAAAGCGCTGAACCTTTGGGCTGTGATTCTGATAATCTGGAGTGTCTATAGATCGGTTTTGAAAATGCCCGAGTGGTTTGACGAATTTGTCGCCAAACCGGCGGTCTTTGTCCTGCCAGTCATTTATTACATACGGAAAATCGATAAAAAAGATGTCCTGTCGAGTATCTACGTCAGCTTGAATTCAAGAAAATTCCTAAGCGATCTTATATATAGCGTTATGGCAATGCTGCTTTTTTTTGGAGCGGCTGTTTCGGCGATATACATCAATACCGGAAAATTATTGGATCGACCAAATCTTCCCGACTGGGGAACGGTGGCAATGGTTATTCTGTTGGCTCTGGCAACAGGAGTGACCGAGGAAATCCTGTCGAGAGGTTTTGTGCTGAAAAAATTGTATGACGAGTCGAAAAATTATTTTTCGTCTATTTTCTTATCCAGTATTCTTTTCTTCATCCTCCACGTTCCTATTTTATTTACCAATATAAACATTACCGGAAATCTGCTTTTGACTTTCATGGTTACGGATATGGTCTTGAGTATTATTAATGGATTTATTTTTCTTGAAAGGAAGAGTCTGACGGTTCCGATTCTCATCCATGCCTTCTACAATATTATGGTTGCGCTCCTGTTTCTTTGATCCAAAATATCTGTTCCCCGTTTACCTGAATTTTGATTAGCTGTTTCTTCTCGTCCTCGGTCAAGTCTCCGAAGTCGTCAGGAAATCCGATAACCGCCGATCTCTTATCCGCGTCGACATTATCAAGATTGAATTCAAATTTATCGAATCTTTCAACCTGTCCGAATCCATATTCATCAGGATCCGAAAGTCCGGCTACTTTCTGGTACTTTTCCGGTGGGTACTTGAGATAAAAAAGCATAAATATATATGGCTGACCGTTTTTCCTCGTAACGTAAAACTTGTCAAAACGGTCATAGTTGGCTCTCACATATTCTCCTAACTCCTTATAGCCGCACTGCCACGCCCGAATCGTAACCAGTCTTTTCGGAAAGTGGTTAAAATAAAAATCCCAATTATAAAAGAGGAGAATAAAGTATAGTCCGAGAATTCCAATAAAAGCCAATTTCTGCTTATTGAAGATCTGAGATAATCCGTAAGCGGCAATAACCGTGACCGGAATAATGACGAAAAGCGATCGGGTGAGTGATATGCCCGCCCACGACAGAATCGCGCTCGTCGGAGCAAATAACAGAAGTCCAATGATTAAGAATCGCCATTTCTCCCGATTCCTGAAAATAAAATACAATCCCGTAAGCAGAAGAACATATTCGACTGGGGTAACGGGGGACATTCCCGGGTAGCCGAACCTGTAGTTGTCGTCGCCGTTTATGGCGAGGAACTGGGGTGAGAAATATTTCATGTATTCCAATCCCATATCCTTGACGGCAACCGTAAATTTATTATAGATAAGTCTTGCTCCGCCTTCGGCTTGAAGTTCGGTAACTTTTGCATGGAATCCGGGATTATTGAAAAAGAGCAGACTGGCAACTCGGGTCGGTTTGTATATAAGGTCGGTGATGATGAATATGACGACTGCACCCGTAAACAGCAGAATATGCTTCCAGCGCATTTTTTTCAAAAAGATAGAAATAAGAATGACGACAAAATAAAATACCGCCCATAACCGCGTCGGATGATAGCCGAAAAGGTCGATGAAAAAGAACAATATAAACATGTAGAAATCAGCAGCATTCTTTCTGTTCAAAAAACGGACAAAAAAATAAGTGGATAGGGTCAGGAAAAAAACCGTCAGGTAAGCCTCGTGCGTTTGGCGGGAAATCGATTGGAGGCCGACTGAAAAAGCCACAAAAAGAGCACTCAATACAGCCGCCAACTTATTCTTAAAAAGTTCCTTCGTCAGGAGAAACGTCACAATCGGGAACAAAATCACGAACGGAAAATTAACCATGCCGGAGGCGGTTTCGGTCAAGCCGAGTAAAGCAACCCAGGGGATTTCCAAATAGGTAATTAACGGAAAACGATTATCCCCAAACGCCTCCAGTCTCAGGGGAAGAAGCTTTCCGTATTCGTCACGTCCAGTTTTGAGAATTGAATAGGCATTGTATGTAAAACTGGCTTCATCGGCGTTAAGGCAGGGAGGGCAATCGTTCATTTTGAAGAAAAATAATGCACAAGACAGGATGACAATGAGAGATAAGGCGACAATCGTCCACTTATTGTAAATTTTTTCCAAAATTCCCATTATTTGAATTTATTCAATATCTCGCAATCAGTCTTAATGAATAATTTTGTTGTTTTTTTTCTTGATCGTAAAATTTCAGGAATTCTCGATAGGGCGGTTAAAAAGCCGGTCAAAAAAATTTTATCCATTCTGAGTACCGAAACAAGTGCGAGTTTGATCAGATTTGCGCAATGACTCATTAACAGGTCACGGTCAGTCAGATTCTTCCATTGGAATATCAATTGATTCCGGAATGCAATCTTCAACACTCTGGATTTATCGAAATATTTTCCG
>CAZVQH010000117.1:0-2509 GCA_964629205.1 uncultured Gammaproteobacteria bacterium | reverse complement strand
AGATATAAGGAGGATGATTTCAGTATTGTTGAGCCGACGGAGATACTTTCGGTTATCAACGGTATTTTTGGAATTCTGAATATTGTTCTAGTCGCAATCGCCAGCATATCTCTTTTAGTTGGAGGAATCGGGATAATGAACATTATGTATGTTACCGTTTCCGATAAAACCAAGGAAGTTGGGATAAGAAGAGCTATAGGGGCAAGGAAAAACGACATTCTATTCCAATTCGTAGTTGAGGCGGTTGCCCTTTCCATAATCGGGGGGACATTGGGGCTGGCGCTAGCTGCATTGGGAGTATTTGCAGTCCAGAGCTTTTTCCCGGCTTATATTGATGTGACTTCGGTTGTTATTGCCCTTGGAGTATCGAGTCTTATAGGAATTGTTTTTGGGGTCTTGCCGGCACGCAAAGCTGCGAATCTCGAGCCGGTTGAGGCAATCAGATACGAATAAATCTTTTTTATTTTTGGCATTCGGGGCAAAAAAAGGAACTACGTCCGTTATGTTTGATTCGCCTGATTATGGCATTACACTTGATGCATGGTTTTTTATCGCGCTGATAGACCAGAAAATTTCTCTGGTGGCGGCCTCTTGAACCATCCGGAAGTATAAAAGCTTCATCTGCACCGGATGACCCTTTGTCTCTGATGCCTTTTTTTATTTCCCGAATTATGGCCAGATGTAGTTTTTTGACTTCGGATTTGGTCAGGGAATTGGATGATCGTTGAGGGTGGACGTGTGCCAAAAATAGGGAGTCATTGGCGTAGATGTTGCCGATCCCGGTTATTTTATCCTGATCCATGAGGGCGACCTTGACGGGTCTTCTGGTTTTCGTAAGTACATCGCCGAGATAGTTGTTCGTAAATTTTGCCGACATGACGTCGACGCCTTTGGGTATCATAGGATAAGACTCAAGCTTTATCCATCCGAATTTTCTCAAGTCGTTGAAGTATAAGGCTCCACCATCCTTGAATTTCAATATTACTCTTGTTGTCTTCCCGGGCATCGTTCGTCCACCCGTAAACGGGATTACATTTTCAAAAAACGCCTTTTTTGAATTGTGGGCGTACAGCATCTGTCCCGAAAGTTTGAAGTGGATGTTGAGGTATTTTCCGTTTTCAAGTTTTATGCCCAAAACCTTTCCATACCTTTCAATGCTTATGATCTTTTGATTGATGGCGCTGTTTTTTGAACCTATAAAATTTTTGGGAGAGAGAATTCGGATGTCCCCAATTGTTTTTCCCACGATCTTTTGTTTGAGAGCCCTTCTTATTGTTTCGACTTCAGGCAGTTCGGGCATTGTCTTTGACGAAATTTAAAAATCTTTTTTGGAAATTATGGAGTGAGAATCTCTCTGCCGTTTTTCTTGCTTCGCGGCGCATAGTCCGGTATCGGTCGGGGGACAGTCTGTTAAACTCCTTTATCTTTTTTATAAGAGAATTCTCGTTCAATTTTTCAAACAAAAAGCCGTTGACATTGTCTTTGACATATTCGGGAATTCCACCGGACTTGTATGCAATGACGGGAAGGCCGTATCCCATCGCCTCAACAACGGCAATGCCAAACTCCTCGTCCCGTGACGAGAAAAGAAATGCCTTGGCATTTTCGTTAATTGATTTGAAGTCACGGTCCTCAACGTTTCCCAAAAATTCAACAGTCGGACCGGCAATTGACCTTAAGTACTTCTCATCCCTTCCCTGGCCGACGATCTTGAGATTGAATTTCATTTTGTTGGCGGCTTCTATTAGGACGTCGATGTGCTTTGCCCGGGCAAGACGGGATATTGTCAGGAAGTATTGCCCGCCCGCTGCTTTGCCAGAAAGTGACTCCGGTATTGAAACAGGAGGATAGATTACGGTTGAATCCCGGCGGTAAAACTTTTCTATCCTTTTTTTTGTTTCAAGGCTGTTTGCAATAAGAAAGTTCGGGCGAGATGATGATTTGAAGTCCCAAACTCTCAAAAAATGATTTACGACATAAGCGTATATTCTGACAATAAGATATTTCTGCCATTCGATTGCGGTCTCATACCCGTAAAGATATCTGGGCGGGTGGTGAATATAACTTATATGAATGGTCGGTTTCTCAGTTTTGACTCCCTTGCTCATCCAACTTCCGGATGAAGATATGACCAGATCGTATCGGGAGAAGTCAAAACTCTCCCAAATCATTGGGGTCAAAAAACGAAAGGGGGAGTATAGCCGGTTAAGGACCGGAATTTTTCCGAATAAGCTTTGGTTGATTTTCCAACTTTTGAATAACTTCGCGTGCGATCCGAGGGCTTTGGGATTGTAGACTAGGGTGAAGATGTCTGAATCGGGAAAAATGTTTTTGAGTGCGACGAGGACTCTTTCCGAACCGCCGAATTCGCATATTTGATCATGGACCAGCGCGATTTTCATTTTGTATATTATACTTTATTAATGGATCTAATTAATGCGCTTGTGCTTGGTGCCGTCGAGGGAATTACGGAATTTTTACCCATATCGTCAACCGCCCACTTGATTAT
>CAZVQH010000116.1:0-2551 GCA_964629205.1 uncultured Gammaproteobacteria bacterium | reverse complement strand
GTATTGAACCAAAATAGCTATCTTCTATATCTCGAGCCAAAAAAAATCAAGGAAAAATACAAGCTTATCGATCTGTTGGCGGACAAACTGAAAATGGAAGAGGCATCCCTTGAATCGAAAATAAACGATAAGTTGGTTTACCAGGCCATAACGGGTGGAATTGATGAAGACCTTAAGAAGGAAATAGAAAATCTTAAACTAGGCGGCGTGGGTTTTGAATACCAGATGAAGCGTTTTTATCCTGAAGCTTCGCTCTCGGCTCATTTGACCGGTTTCGTAGGTCGGGACGAAAATGGTGAAAGTATCGGGTATTTCGGGCTCGAAGGATTCTATGATAAGGACTTAATGGGGCTACCGGGCATACTCCAGACCGAGCGTGATGTCATCGACAGGCCAATTTTCGTAGGTACCCAAAACAGGGTCAATCCTGAGGACGGGCGCGATTTGGTTTTGACGATTGACAAGTCGGTCCAGGAAATCGCAAAGCGCCGTTTGAAGGAGGGAATTGAAAATTATCAAGCCAGGCAGGGTTGTGTTATTATTGCCGACCCTTATACAATGGCGATACTGGCCTTGACCTGTCTGCCCGATTACGATATCGATAAATATTATGACTTCAACGAGGAGTATTTTGAGAACCCTGTGGTTTCCGAGGTTTACGAGCCCGGATCGATTTTTAAGCCCTTAGTCGTAGCCGCCGCATTGGACGCCAAAAAAATCAAACCGGATGAGGAGATGGATGAGGATGGTCCGGTTAAGATCGGGGAATACAGTATCAAAACGTGGGATGATAAATATGCGGGACGAATCTCAATGACCCGGATTCTTGAAAAATCCTCAAACGTGGGAATGGTATATATTGGCCGAAAAATGGGAAACGCCCTTCTTTACACATATCTTGAAAAGTTCGGTTTCGGAAAAACAACAGGTATTGACCTGCAGGGAGAAACATCAAGTTACCTGAAGGCAAAGTCCGACTGGTATCCGATAGACTACGCAACAGTTACATTCGGACAGGGGATTGCCCTTTCGCCCATCCAGATGATTAGGGCGTTTGCGTCACTTGTCAACGGCGGCAATCTGATGAAGCCATACGTAGTCTCCAAAGTAGTCACCAACAATCGGGAAAAGGTCATACAGCCCGTTGTCGAACGTCGGGTAATTAGTTCCCGCACATCGGAAATAATAAAGAAAATGCTCGTTTCGACCGTCGAGAACGCTGAGGCAAAGTGGAACCGACCCCCCGGCTATGATATCGGCGGAAAGACGGGGACTGCCCAAATACCGATTCAGGGGCACTATGACCCCACAAAAACAATTGCATCATTCGTAGGATTTGCCCCGGCCGATTCGCCAAAGTTCATTACCCTTGTGATGCTTAAGGAGCCGAAGTCGTCACCGTGGGGCTCGGAGACGGCGGCACCGCTGTTTTTCAATATCGCCGGTGAGCTTTTGGTGTATTATAATATAGCTCCAACCCGATGATACCGTTGTAAGTTTATTAATAAAATGTTACAAAAAATAAAAAACCTTTATCATCTTTTCAGAACTCTCGCCATAAACTTCTCCCTCGGATTCCCCTCACGAAAATTGAAGGTTATCGGCGTTACCGGGACCGACGGCAAGACTACAACGACCCATCTCATATATCATGTTCTGCAGGCTGCGGGAAAGAAAGTATCAATGATCTCAACCGTTTATGCCAAGATAGCAGGAAAGGAATACGATACCGGGTTCCACGTCACGACGCCGGATGCGGTCACGGTTGCCAAATATCTGAAAATGGCGGTTGATGCCGGAGACGAATACTTTGTTCTTGAAACTACTTCCCACCGACTCGACCAGAATCAACTGGCAGGCGTCGGTTTTAAAGCGGGTGTGATAACCAATATAACAAGGGAACATTTGGATTATCACCTGACTTACGAAAACTATGTTAAAGCAAAAATGAAATTGCTGAAAAATTCGGAAATAAAAATCACCAACCGTGACGATTCATCATACGAGGCCATTTCCGGAATAATGGACGTCAAATCGTACGGGATAAAGAATGATGCCGACTATAAATATGTTTTTCCGGAAAACGTTGCCGAGTTTAATAAATACAATTATTTGGCCGCTTATGCGGTATGCCGCGAATTGGGTATCAGTGAAGGGGATTTTTTGAAATCCATACCTTCATTCGTTCTCCCGAAAGGACGTCTTGAAACAGTTTATGACGGTAAATTCAAAGTCGTCATAGATTTTGCACATACCCCGAACGCCATAATGAGTTTGCTTCCTGCAATCCGCAAGCAATATCTAGACGGAAACGGCAGGCTTATCCATGTATTCGGCGCGGCAGGACTTAGGGATCAGGGCAAGCGGCCGATGATGGGGGAGGCAAGCGGCAGTTTTTCGGACCTGGTTATTGTTACCGAAGAAGACTATCGGACTGAAGACGCCTCATCGATTTGCCGACAGATTGCGGCTGGTCTTGAAAAGATGGACTTCAAAATCATAGGCTATGACCAGCTGGGCAATAGCAAAAACAAAAACTACAGCATTATCA
>CAZVQH010000115.1:2399-2620 GCA_964629205.1 uncultured Gammaproteobacteria bacterium | reverse complement strand
GAACTATACCACTTCACCAAGGCAATGGTTGAAACGGGAAATAAGCTGAAGTTTGACGGCATTGTCGCCGATAAACATTCAGTAGGCGGAATCGCCGGTACCAGGGCGACAATGATACTCGTTCCGATAATCGCTGCCGCCGGCTTCAAAATCCCGAAAATTTCATCACGCGCCATAACTACCCCCGCCGGGACCGCCGACGTCATGGAAGCGATCGCTTC
>CAZVQH010000115.1:0-2389 GCA_964629205.1 uncultured Gammaproteobacteria bacterium | reverse complement strand
CTTCTGTTGAATTCACCCCCCGGGAAGTTGAAAAGATTGTGAATAGAGTTGGAGGATGCATCGCCTGGAACGGTAGGCTTGGAATCGCACCTGCGGACGATGTAATAATCCGAGTTGAGGAGCCTTTGGCGTTTGAGTCGTTTGACAAGATAATAATATCGGTCATGGCCAAGAAAATTGCCGCCGGAACCACCCACCTTGCCTTAGATCTTCCTTACGGAAAAACAGCCAAGATCCGTCATTTCTCCGACGCCCAAAAGGTTGCCAAAAAATTCAAAACACTTGCTGACCACTTTAAAATAAAAACGGTTTTCGATATTAATGAGATGCTCGAGCCGG
Organism: uncultured Gammaproteobacteria bacterium; assembly: GCA_964629205.1. GTDB lineage: Bacteria > Patescibacteriota > Microgenomatia > UBA1406 > GWC2-37-13 > GWC2-37-13. The sequence goes on along the minus strand of CAZVQH010000115.1, from coordinate 2,050 downwards.
CCGGCCGGGGAATCGGACCGATCCTTGAAGTCCGGGACGTCCTATACATCCTCGAACAGGCAAAAGACCGCCCGTTGAGACTTGAAGCGAAAGCGGTAAGACTAGCTGGAATGCTGCTTGACCTCTGTTATAAGGAAAAAAGAATTAAAAAAAACGGCGAGGACGAGGCGTTAAAAATCCTCAAGTCAGGAGCCGCCCTCACAAAGTTCAGGGAAATAGTCGCCGCCCAAAAAGGTGACCCGGAGATCTCAAGCAAATCCCTCAAGCTGGCCCCCTATAAAAAAGAAATTACCAGCGCTGTTTCTGGTAGAATTAAGGATATTAACAATTACAATCTCAACACCGCGGCTCGCGTCCTCGGATCACCGAAGGACAAAGCGGCGGGAATTTACCTTTTGAAGAAGCTTGACCACAACGTTGACCGGAATGAAGCTATGATGAGAATATACTCAAGCGACAAGTACCGGCTCAAGGAAGCGGAAGTGACTCTGAAAAACATGCCGATATTCACGATTGAGAAATAACAACTATGAAAAAATTATACGTCCTGATTTTTATTCTCATGATTGTCGGGGGAAGTTTTTATCTTTATTTCCGGAGCGGGGTCCTTCCCTACAACAAGACCGATAAAACTTCCAAGATTTTCGTCATAAACCGCGGCGAGTCGCTGGAAAGCATCGTCAATAAACTTTCAAAAGAAGATCTTATAAGAAGCAAGATTATTTTTAGACTTGTTGTCGCCCAAATGGGAATCGAAAAAAAAATCCAGGCCGGCGATTTCAGGCTATCATCGAGCATGGATGCATACCAGATTGCCGACAATCTAACCCATGGAACTCTTGACGTGTGGGTTACCCTGATTGAGGGGACAAGAAGGGAGGAGATGGCTCAGATTATCGGCCGCGAGCTCGGTATTCCGGAGGTAGAATTGGTAGCTGAAGCTGAGGAAGGATACCTTTTCCCTGATACTTATCTTATTCCCAAAGACGCTTCGGCAGCTTCCGTCTTGGCGATTCTTCGCAATAACTATAATCAAAAATTTACATCCGAACTTAAAGCCGCCGCCGCTTCAAAAGGCTTAAGCGAGAAGGAAGTCATCACCCTGGCTTCGATTGTTGAGAAAGAGGCAAAAACCCCGCAAGACAAAAAAATTGTCGCCGGTATCCTGCTGAACAGACTTGAGGCCGATTGGCCGCTTCAGGTTGATGCAACGATTCAATATGCTTTGGGTTACCAATCTGCAGAGAGATCGTGGTGGAAGACATACTTGTCATTTGACGACTTGAAGATCGATTCACCCTATAACAGCTACAAAAACAAGGGATTGCCGCCGACACCGATTTCAAACCCGGGAATGGCATCAATCGAAGGGGTAGTTTATGCCGATACTTCAACCCCTTATTGGTATTATATCTCCGACACTAAGGGAAACATGCATTACGCAAAAACCGATGAGGAACATGTTGCCAATATAGACAAGTATCTTAAGTAATCTTTTTGGCGCTTCTTATTTGGTCGATAGTCCCCTGATAAACCTCTTTGCTGTCGAACCCTACTTTTTGGACAACCATCTGTCCGTTCTTGAAGAAAATAACCGTAGGTATACTTGCAACGCCATACATGCTTGAAAGCTGTTGGTTTGAGTCGACATTAATTTTGATGAACTTTATAGAGTCATCCTTATTCTCTTTGTCCAATTCCTCAATTATCGGGGAGAGCATCCGACAAGGGGGACACCAATCGGCATAAAAATCCGCGACAACGACTCCTTTATAATTCAAGACCTCATCCCGAAAAGATTCAGCATTTATGTTTTTCATATTTTTCTGTAATTATTAATTAAGTTGGTAATTGCCTTGTTTTGTCTTTCAAGATCTACAATCCACTGACCCAGGTATTTTTTCCCGGTTTCGGTGAGGGCATAGATTATCCTGTCCGGACCTATATCACTTTTGGTTTTGCGTCTTGAAACGAAGCCTCCACCAACCAATCTCTTCATGGTCCTATACAGATTCCCCGCATTGACATCGCAGTAGCAATTTTCATTAAG
>CAZVQH010000114.1:0-2624 GCA_964629205.1 uncultured Gammaproteobacteria bacterium | reverse complement strand
ATACTTTGTCGTGCCGTGCTAAAATCTATACTAATGAAGCGTGACGAAATAATTGATTCTCTTCGAGGATTGGCGATGTTTGCGATGATGGTCATTCATGCCTGTTCCTACTATTTCGACTCGAGGATAACTTTGCTCATTTGGGACAACCTACAGTGGGCAGTCCCGGTTTTCCTGTTCTGTTCCTTCACCCTCTTTTACGGAAAAGCCAAACCTTTTCAACTTGATAACTGGTGGACATACTTGAGAAAAAGGCTGTCACGACTGCTTGTTCCCTACTATTATTTCTTGTTGGTATATTTTCCGCTTCTTTTCATATTTCAGAAAGACAAGCTTAGCGTAAAGTATTTTTTTTCCAATATCACCCTCCGCAACGGCCTGGACTTCAACTGGCTGGTTCTTCTTTTTGTATATTTGATTTTTCTTATGCCGGCGGTGCAGCTTATGCGCAAAAATAAACCGCTATTCTATGGTTTCTTTGTCTTGTCTCTCGCTTCATCCGTTTATTTCATCTTCAATTCTTTTCCATACCGAACGATTATGTGGCTGCCTTGGGCTACACTGATTTATTTCACGCTCTTTTTTCACAGATATAAGTCAAATAAAGCCGTTTTATTGGCAACGGCAGGACTGTCCCTGGCCGTCTTTGCGGTCCTGAGAATGATTGAGATCGGTATGGGGCACAACCTGACCCAATATGCCAATAAATATCCACCTACCCTTTATCACCTGAGCTTCGGCTTTTTCTGGATAATTATTCTTTACCTTGCGGCTGAGAAAAAGATCTTTAATTTTATGGGCTTCGGAAAACTTCTTCACTTCCTGAGCGTCAATTCATACTCGTTATATTTTATCCATATTCTGGTCATGTTCACGATAAGCTGGCTCAAGCTCATGCCGCCTGTGTGGCCGATTTTTTTCCTCGAAATAATCGGCTTATCATCCCTCATCCAATTGATTATAAACCGCTTCCATAAGGCTTGAAATATATCCCATAGTAGTGTAAAATTATTGGCTTATGGGACATCCAGCCGAATACGGCGCAAAAATTCCGGTTCACATCGACACCTCAAAACCGCTTAATGCCTACGCGATGAAGGAAGGCGGATGCAGCTTCCTGCAGACCGAGGAACTCCTTTTTCACAATGGATTCGACGATTACCGGGTAAAGAAATTCCTGAGCAAGGATGCGCCACCCGAGGTCAGCTATTCCCTTGGAGTCGGAATCGCACCCACCAAATGGGTCCATGACAATTCACAACCCCACCTCTTGGATCGCACCTCACGCAATCTGCTTGAAAACACAGAACTATCCCTAACCAACGACGGCGTTGTTTTCGCATATCAGGGTGAAGAACTGTTTACAATTGCTCATGGAATGATTCCTGAGGTAGGGTTAAGGAACGTGCGGGCGAACGGGTGATATATGAACCCGATAAAAGCATGTTCAGCTTCAATTTCGACCTGAAGTCGGAAGATCCGGGGATGCCTGACGTGACCGTAAGCATGGGAATGGTCTATGATCTTAATAAAATTCAAACAGGCTACATTTACGATAATGCTTTCGATAGCGACGCTTTTTACGATCAGGTTCGTCCGGGCCTGAATGCTTTTATAATAATCACTTGAATATGAGAAGCGAACTTCCGGGACAAAAATTCCTCGTGATTGATCCCAAAGGCAGTATATCCCATGTTACGTACGTCGATGGATCACCTGACCGGTATGTCAGTAAAGGACTGGACCGCCATTATGAACTCGGTTTCAGATACCGGTTCAGCGGCCGATTCATGAAAGATTTGGGGGCACCGGACCAAACCGACGCGCTCATTACCGATCTCAACAAAAAAATGAGCCTTCAGGTTATGCCAGGGAAGATGAATATAAGTTATGCGGGTGAGACGCTTTTTTATGCTGGCCTTGACCGGCGGGGCAACTTGATCACGGTGCCTGACCATTCGGATGACCCCACTTATGAACTGGCCCACACCAAGCATGAGGAGGAGGGTGTTTCCAAACTTTTCAGGCCCATATTCTACTCGCCCGATCCGTCACAGGCACCGATTGAGCTTCTTTTGAATTTGAGTTACAGATACGGTCGGCTAGCCGATCTTCTGAGAAGGCAAGATATAGAAAATGCTGAGTTCTACCGGGAAATGAAAGATGTGATCGATCCGGTTATCGAACTGGTCGGAATCATTTAAAATTCTGGCTTCTTGAGTCTTTTGACCACTGGTCAACCGACAACCCTTGCCGGTCCTTGTCGGAAATAAGAAGTTCTCCCGCAAACATAGCATCTATTTTTGATTTGACGCTCGGTGCACACAGACTCCAATCGATATCGGAGCTCAGCGGATTTATTCCTGCCTCGTTGCCGGGGCTGTACTCGCTCGTGCAATAATATTCGATTGTCGACTCTTCAAAATAAATATTGCCGTGGGCAAATCCGACGGGTACCCAGATCATCTCGAAGGTGTCATCATCATCGGAGACAGGCATATCGTAGGCGATCGCCTTGCCGAATGTCGGGGAACCCAGCCTGATGTCCAAAGTAATGTCGGCCATGTGCCCTTTAAATGTCCGGACGAGCTTCCCCTGGTAGGGGTTCCACTGGGTGTGCAGAC
>CAZVQH010000113.1:0-2624 GCA_964629205.1 uncultured Gammaproteobacteria bacterium | reverse complement strand
TTCCTTGAAGTTTAAGCCGGACGTAATATGTCCGGGAAGTTTTTTGACCAAATGTCCCGACGAAAAACTAAAAGAAAGATTTGAGTATCTGTTAAAATTTGCTTAATCATCATGAAGATAAAAAACATCAAAGCGATTGAGATCCTTGATTCGCGTGGCAATCCCACGGTTAGAACTTTTGTGACCCTTGAGGATGGGACTTTGGCTCTCACCTCCGTTCCCTCAGGCGCATCGACCGGAAGCCATGAGGCAATCGAAATGAGGGACCGTGATCAAAAAAGATACGGCGGGCTGGGAGTTTTAAACGCCGTAAATAATGTTAACAATATCATCGGGAAAGCCTTGATAGGTATGGATGCCGATCCGAAAACTGTCGATCAAAAAATGATTGAGATGGACGGAACTGAAAATAAATCCAAACTCGGAGCAAATGCAATTTTATCCGTTTCCCAAGCCTTAATCAGAGCATTGTCCTTAAGCGCGAAAAAGCCGTTGTGGCAGTATTTGGGTGAATATTATTTCAAATCAGCTCCCCAAATGCCAAAAATAATGTTTAACGTCATCAATGGCGGAAAGCATGCTTCATGGAATTTCGACATCCAAGAGTTTATTATCATTCCGCAGAAACAGTTGGCATCCGAGTCCGTCAAGATGGGTTCCGAGATTTACCATGCCCTGAAGAAGAATCTTAAAGGAAAGAATCTTTCAACCCTTGTGGGAGATGAGGGTGGATTTTCGCCCTTACTCGCAAACAATGAGGAAGTTTTTCAGTTGATAATAGAGTCGGCAACCCAAATCGGGTATAGAAATTCACTCGATTATAAACTCGCAATTGATGCGGCGGCCTCCGAATTTTATCAGGAGGGGAGATATATATTGAAGAAGGACGGCCGCGAAATCACGGGGGACGAGTTGATAAGTTACTATCTCACTCTTCAGGAGAAATACCGTGTCTATTCGTTTGAGGATGCATTTCAGGAAGATGATTGGGATAATTGGACACAATTCATGGATAAGATTGACCCCCATAACCTCTTAATCGGCGACGACTTATTCTGCACCGACACAAAAAGGATGAAAACGGGAAAGGAAAAAAAATCTACCAACTCCGTCCTTATAAAACCAAACCAGATCGGATCGGTTCTTGAAACAGTCGAGGCAATGAAGCTTGCCAAGGATTACGGATGGAGCGTTGCCGTATCACATCGGTCAGGCGAAACCGAGGACTCATTCATTGCCGATTTGGCATACGCCGGCGCCGCTGATTTTCTGAAAACCGGAGCGCCAGCCAGATCGGACCGTGTTTCCAAACATAACCGCCTTATTGAGATAGAGAACCATTTATGAACAGACTGGTAATTGTTAGACATGGATTGACTGAGTGGACAACCCGTTTTACGGGCTGGACCGACATTGACCTGGCGCCTGAAGGAGTTGATTTGACGAAGAAATACGCCCTACGCCTGAAGGAAAATAACTTCGACTTCGATATCGGGTTTACGTCGGTTCTTAAAAGGGGAATAAGAACACTTAAGACCGTTCTTCAGACTATCGGACAGGAGGATATTCCCGTCATTGAAGACTGGCATCTTAATGAAAGGCACTATGGGGCCTTACAAGGACTTAATAAGGCAGAAACCGTCCAAAAATTCGGGGAAGAACAGGTAAATCTCTGGCGCCGAAGTTACGCGACTCCCCCACCGCCCGTCGAAAAAAATGACCCACGCCATCCTGTTAACGATGAAAAATATAAAGATATTGATCCGGATCTTTTGCCGGCAGCCGAATCGCTAAAGAATACTTATGAAAGAGTTATTCCGTATTTCAAAACAAAAATTGAACCCGAATTAAAATCCGGTAGAAAAATTATTCTAAGCGGGCACAGTAACTCCATAAGGGCAATTGTCAAATATCTGGAGAATCTCTCCGATGAGGAAATCACCTCAGTGAATATCCCTTATTGCATTCCCCTCATCTACGAATTTGATAGTGACCTGAAAATGCTTAAACATTTTTTCCTTGCATCGAAATCCGAAATAGAAGAGGCTGTCCTGTCAATCAAAAATCAAGTTAAAAAATAAGCCTGCTTTCTTGACTTGGATATCGTGATGGGGTATCATACTCACATGAAGACGATGAAGGTCGTAAGGAATCCTTCTCTTGAATATCTCTACAAAACGGCGCTCGACAGAAAAGAGGTCGTGCAGTCTACGTCAAAAACTTTAGTTGTCTATACCGGCCGATACACTGGAAGAAGCCCAAACGACAAATTCATTGTTGATACAAAAAAAGTTCACGGAAAAATAAACTGGGGAAAAGTCAATATGCCCATTTCCCCGGAAAATTATGATCGCCTTTTTAAGAAGATATCAAGTTTTTTTGATGCCCAACCCGAAACATATATTATTGACGCGCTTGTTGGGGCCCAGGATGAATATGCAATTAAGGTAAGGGTTTACTGTCAATATGCATACCAAGCTATTTTTGCAAAACATCTTTTCAGGAAACCGACGCTTTCACAACTCAAAAGTTTTAAGCCCGACCTTACCGTTTACTGTGCTCCCTCGGTAACCGCCGATCCGGCAACTGACGGCACAAATTCCGAAACGTTTATACTCCTCAAC
>CAZVQH010000112.1:0-2656 GCA_964629205.1 uncultured Gammaproteobacteria bacterium | reverse complement strand
CGATAGGGAAATCCCCTCGTAAAAACATGTTCGCGATGCGGATAAGTTGGGATCCAAGAGTGAGGAGATTTCATTTCAAGATTTTCAAGGTGCTCATTCAAAAACACCTGGTTTTTTACCGGATAGCAGTCGTCATCAAGCGTGATTATAGTATCCGTGCCCAGCTCATAGGCTTTAAGGAAGCCGTAATTTCTGATTCCCGCATTCTTTCTGGGAATGATCCATGAACTTTCTTTAAGCTCTTTCTCTATGTCTTCCCAAGAGTAGTGGTATATTTGCCTGAATGCCCTTTTGGGCACTTTGACGGTTTTTTCCCGGCGGTCCTCAATGATTATGCCTATACAATCTTCAAATTCGCGACCCCAGGCTTTAAGGAAGTCCAAATCCCTGATGGTTGGAATGACTACCGCAACTTTATTGTTATGTTTTTTGACCATTTTCATTGCTTAACGTCTACTTGGATATTGGCCTTTTTAAGAAGCTCTATTCCCGCAAGATCATGATGGTCCATTTTACAGACCAGTCTAATAATTCCCGCATTGACTATCATTTTTGCACAACTTGAGCAGGGATTAGCGGTTGAGAAAAGCGTTGCTCCCCGGGTCGATATTCCAAGGTAAGCCGCCTGTATGATCGCATTTTGCTCTGCGTGGATACAAATACAGCTTTCCTCGTTTTCCCCGCTTTTAAGTTCGCCGCTATGGCGCTTCCGACACCTCAAACAGCCGCCCTGTGAACAATCGGTTATATTGTGGGGGGTTCCATTATAGCCTGTTGCCATAATCCTCAAGTCCTTGACTATAACCGCCCCAACCCGCCGACGGAGACAGTCTGCGCGACTCTTGACAACCTCGGCTAAATTCATAAAATATTCATCCCATGTAGGTTTTTTCATGATAGTAAATTATAACACTTGACTTACGAAAAATTTGCCTCTAGACTGGAGTTAGGAACCTATGGGAAATTCAAATAAAGTATTGACCGTTGTCTTCACGATACTCTTCATTGTCCTTTTGGCTGAGGTAGGATATGTTGCTTATGGCGCTTTTTTCAAGCCCAAAAATAACGAGGCTATACCTGTCAATCAGGGGCAAGTCGTTTCTCCCTCTCCTGCACTGGTACGAAACGGCATTCAGGCTGTCAAACAGGAAATGCTCAATTATGTTTCTTACTTAAATGAGGGTATTTTGACAACATCCGTACTGGAAAACCAGTATAACGGTGGAATTTTCGAAGTAAATATTGACAATGGTTTGAAAATAAAAATTGTCGGCAACAACGGAGCTACAAATACTTTCTCGTACAGCAAGGCTGAGTTACCGAAAATAAGTTTTTTCAAAACGACCGGTCAGTCCGGAGGTTTGGAGCCGATAACCATACATGACTTGACCGTTGGCGACCGGGTTTCGATTGGAGAAATTTTGAATATGTTGGGGGACTTGAATACGAATCTCGTAAGCACTACAATTACAGTAGAAAAATAATTATGAAAAAATCAACTTATAAAAAACCAGGACTGCATAAAAAGAAGATCAGTATAAAGTTTCTGAGCAAGAGAAAGTCCCAGGGTTATACCGAGGGGCCTATCTACTTAGCGGCCTTTGCAACCCCTGTTTAATGATTCACTTCCTTCGGTCTCCTTTCGTCAGAATAATAGACAAGCGTCCGGTTAAGGTTACTGGGTCCAGTATGGAACCCCTGTTTCAGGACGGTGACCTGGTCTTCTTCAAGAAAATAACTGGTGATAACTTCAAAACCAACGATATCGTCTTGGTTGGAAGTAAGGATAATTTTTTTGTCCATAGAGTTATTTACAGAAACGGTAAATTAGCAGTTACCCGCGGAGACAATAACCATAAGTCCGATGGCTTCATAAACCTGAAAAGGGTTCTTGCCAAGGCAACTTTGATAAAAAGAGGTTCAAATACGTTCCCCCCCAGTCACATATATCTGATTCAGTCAAGTCATTACCTTAAGGAAATAATGAAGCTGAAAAGGATTTTTGACAAAAAAAATATAAGATACTCATATCTAAAGGGCTTGCCTGTGCATTTTTACTATGAAGGCGCCCATCCAAAGAAGTTATATTTCGACTGTGACATAATTGTCGACCGTGAATCAGCCGAAAAAGTAGATAGCATATTCATAAATAGCGGCTATCAGCGTATCGATTCCAGCATGATCAAAGCTACCAGGTTAAGTCATAGTACGGCTCCTGAAGTTTCATACCGGAAAATAATTTCAGGTTTCCCGGTCAATTTTGATATTCATTTTGAGGCTGTTTTCATGATGACTCAACTTCCCCACCTTGAATTCCTCTATCCTAAAGCTTTGCTTAGTCGACTGACCGGCGAAATTTTGGAAACATCAAAGACTATTGAAATTAACGGGATCCCATTACCTATCCTGAATGAAAATATGCAGGCAATTTATTTATGTCTCCACTTTTTTCATCATAATTTCAGGGGTATTCAGAGGCTCGAACTGATACATAAAGTAATTGAAAAATCCGTAAAGCGGGACAAGAAATTCTTTTCCAAATGTTCCAGAATCATCTCCGCCTATGAGTTGCAAAACTTCACAACTCCCGTTTTTTCATTGCTCATCAAATATTTCAAAACCGATATTCCTCAGTCGTTTATGAAGTCCATAAGCC
>CAZVQH010000111.1:0-2678 GCA_964629205.1 uncultured Gammaproteobacteria bacterium | reverse complement strand
GTATAGAAAATTTATATATACTTAATACGTAAATATATTTGCATTATGTCACACCTAAAAAAGATTCATACAGTCAGGGTTTTTGTGGATGAAGAAAACCGCTTCGGCAGTCCTCTCGGGATTGTCGAGGACGAAAAAAATGAAATAGACAAAACCCGCCGTCAGGAAATCGCCCATGACCTCAACTACAGCGAGACGGTCTTTATAGATAATCCAAAAACAGGCGCCATAAATGTCTTCAGCCCGATACGGGAATGTCCCTTCTCCATGTATGCTGCTTTGGGTGCGGCCTGGTTTATCGGAAATGAATTAAAATGCAAAGTCGGGCAGCTTATTTCAAAAAACCAGGAAATAAAAATATTTTCCAAGCAGGATAGAGTTTGGGTCCGTTCAAAAACCTCAATTCTCCCCTCCTGGAATTTTGTTGAATGCAAGACGGCGGTCGAGATAGAATCGTTTGCGATTAGTGACTTTGCTGAGGCAAAGCACGTCATGATTTGGGCCTGGATCGATAAGACGGCGGGAATCGTCAGGGCCAGGACATTCGCGGCAGACTGGGGTATTCCTGAGGATGAGGCCAACGGGTCCGGTACGATGCGACTGGCGTCAACCCTGCAAAGAGATATAATCGTCCATCACGGGAAAGGTTCAGTGCTTTCCGCATCACCTTCCGGCACCGATTATGTGGACGTTGGTGGCAGATGCATTCTTCAGGCTTAGAAACCGCGATAAGAGGCCTCTGATTTTCAAAAATACCCGAAAATAGGCTTGAAATTTGTCCTATAGCACTATATAATTCCGAATGGGAAATTTTAGGGGTCCGGAAGGAAACAAATACAGAATAACCGCGTCTCTCGTTGCCGTAGCTATTGCCATTTTGGCGTGTGACTCCCAAGCTACCGCTCCGACTTTAGTTCCTCTCCAACCAACGATCACTGCTCCCCAACTGCAACCGACCGATCTTATGATATCCCCGACCATGGAAATGTCCCCGGCAACCGGTATGGCCCCCACCCTTGAGATACCGCCAACACTGGTAGATGATGCACCCCCATTTGCCGTACTCACAAAATTTCCCCAGATGTGGCAAACAGGAGAAGACTCAAGTCAACTGAACGTAAGAATGAGCGACAGAATAAAAGCGGATAAGGACTCAAGACCGGACCAGTATGCAGCCGCTTCAGAAGTGCTACGCCAAGATTACATTAACGCGGTTTTCAATATAGAATTTGTGACCGATCCGTCAAGTCCCATGGGGGGAACAGGAACTTTCATAGGCATAAACAGGGCAACGAATGAATCAATTTTCCTGACTGATACCCATGTGATAGACAGCGGACCGGACCAATTTCTCATAAAACAGCCACATACCGGATTGAACGAGGTCGCGACGGTATCCGGCGCAACTGTTGCCAGATCCCCTGCCGGGGACTTCAATGATATTGCCGTCGTCAAGCTTCCGTTCATACCGAATGGGGTATCCGCATTCCCGGTTACTGGATCCAATCTTTGTGTCACTGAAGAGCCGCCCGAGAATATGGTCACGAGAGCTTTCGCCTTTCCGTACATAAACGGCGGACCGCGTTATACTCCTTATCTCATGCAAGGAAACGTTGAAACGCTGACGGATGAATCGGTGGGGTTGGCAAGATGCTGGTATGGGAATATAGAAGGAGTTTCCCCCGGAATATATATCCCGACAACGATGCCGGTTCGTGTCGGGGCAAGCGGCGCCTTAGTTCTTAATGAGAATCAGGAAGGTGTCGGCCTGGTCATCGGCATGTCACCCCATGGCGCACTCGTCAAGCCGTTGAGTCCCGCGCTTCTGCAGGATCTGGTTGCCCAAACGGGATTTAATTTCGGTCCCTGACCCCGCCGCAATTTTCGTCTCCATTTGTACAGGACCACCCTCCTGTTATAAAATTATCCATATTAATCGTTTTATCACGGTATGAATAAAATACTCTTCAAGGACTCGCTTGTTTGGGGATTCACTCTTTGGTTTATCGGTTATGTGTTGAGTATGTTTCTTTTCTTTCTAGTTCCCCCAAACCTTATCGGTTGGGTTATCGCGCCGATTGGAACGGCAATCACTCTCTGGGTGCTATTCAAAAAGGTAAGAATCAAAAACTTGAGAGACCATTTTGTTTTGGGTCTTGTCTGGGTATTGATGGCGATCTTTCTTGATTACATCCTTATCGTCAAGGCGCTCAATCCCGCGGACGGATATTACAAGCCTGCGGTCTATCTGTATTACACCCTGACACTTGCCTTGCCCCCAATTGCCGGAAAGCTCAAAAAATGAAAAGTATTTTTAAAAAAAGCGACGCAAAAAAAATATCCGAAAATAAAGCGGCCATATTTTTCGAATACACACTTCCGTTTAAGAATGCCTCCCTTGGCGTCTCAGTGATAAACGGTAATTACCCGGAAACGGGGTATGAGGTTGATGAACAGGTTGAGGGTAACTGGTATGTCGAGGAGGGTGCAGGTACGGTATGGATTGAAAACGAATCATTCCGGATTGAGAAGGGCGATGTCGTCAATGTGCCTCCGCGCGCAAGGTTCAGGATACGGGGCGAAAATCTGAAGCTTATCGTTTCAAGCAGTCCTCCATGGTTTCCCGAACAACACAAACATGTCAAGGTTTTATGATAAAAAAATGGACAATTTAAAAA
>CAZVQH010000110.1:0-2680 GCA_964629205.1 uncultured Gammaproteobacteria bacterium | reverse complement strand
GCATATTGTCGGCAGGATTATGCCTAACGAACATCCACCTCATGACGTCGACCCCTATCTTATCTGCACCTTCGTTGAATTCAATGGCGTTTCCCCAGCTTTTGTGCATCGGCCTGCCGTCTTCACCCAACTGAGTTCCGAAACCGAGAACCCGTCTAAAGGGCGGTTCGTTTTCCATGACGGTTGACATCGCAATCAAGGCATAAAACCAGTTCTTGAACTGTCCGGGGAATGACTCGGTTATGAAGTTGACCGGAAACCACTTTCTCCACTCTTCCTTGTCCTTAAGGTATAAGGGTTCCCCCTGGTTGTTTTCGGCTATTGTGGAATAAGCGACAATTCCGGCATCAAGCCACGGATTACCGACGTCGGGAGTCCGCTCAACCACTCCGTCACATTTGGCGCATTTGATTTTGACTTCGTCAATGTGCGGCTTATGGGGGGTGTGGCCATCAAATTTGTCCCAACCGGCGTATGCCCTCTTCTGTAGTTCCGCTTTTGAGCCGATAACCTCGAAATGTCCGCATTTTTTACATTCGTAGATAGGAAGTGCCAAACCCCAGTAGCGGTTTTTCTTGGAAATAAGCCAGTCGTGCATGTTTTTCAACCAGTCAAGTTCGCGGTCCAGTCCGAACTCCGGCATCCATTTTATTTTCTTGGCAACATCAATCATTCGTTGTCTCAGCGATTTTCCCTCAAGTGGTTTATCCATCGCGATATACCACTCGTCTTCAACCTTCCAGACCAGTTCGGCCTTGCATCGCCAGCAAGCAGGATATCGATGCTTATAGTTCAGGATCTCAAACATCCAAGTTTCGCCATTACTGTTTTTCTCGGAAGACAAATAATCGAGTATTATCTCGGGGTGCTTCTTGGCGTTTTTTCCTGTCAGGAATCCCAGGCCGCTGATGTAATCAGCGTTATCCGCAATAACCGGAATCATCGGAAGCCCCAATTTTTTACCCATTTTGAAGTCTTCGGTGCCGGCCGAAACCGCGGTGTGAACCATTCCGGTTCCCTCGGTTGTCGTGATCGGAAGGATCTTAGAGTCGGTTGCGAAAACTATGTGGAATTTATCAGGGTTCGTCCGGGCTACCTCATCGACTGCAGGGAGATTGTCAAACGGGCCCTGGTATTTCAGACCGACCAACTCTTTACCTTTGACCGTTTTTACCTTTTTGTAGTCTTTTTTAAAAACGGATTCAACAAGGGCATCGGCGATCCAAAACTTCTGTCCCGTCGTCCCTTCAATAAGCGAATAATCTATGGTCTCATCAACCGCTACCGCGATGTTTGCCGGTATCGTCCAAGGAGTGGTTGTCCAAACCAGGAGATTCTCGTTTTTACGTCCAATTATCGGAAGTTCGAAATATACCGACTTATGGAAGACTTCTTTATAATCCTCCGTAAGCATTTCATGCTGGGAAATTGCGGTTTCACAACGCGGACACCAAGGCACCGATTCTTTCCCTTTGTAAATCCACCCTGCGTCATAACATTTCTTGAGAAAAAGCCAGATCATATAATTATTTTCCGGACTCATTGTGAAGTAGGAGTGCTCCCAGTCGGCGAAGTAGCCCAAACGTTTTGATTGCTCGGTCTGTATACCTGAAAATTTCCGTACCCGCTCTTTGCAGAGTTCTACAAATTTTGCGATTGACGCATACTTGTTGCCGGGGACAAGATTTTCTATGTCTTTTTTTGTCTTAAGGCCCAATTCCTTCTCTACCTCAACCTCAACCCACAAGCCCTGACAATCGAAGCCGTTCTGGAATCTTTCCCTATAGCCCAGGAGGTTGTAAAATTTTGGCCAGAGGTCCTTATAGGTTCTCCCCCAGGCGTGGTGTACTCCCATCGGATTGTTTGCCGTTATCGGCCCATCCAAAAAGGAGAAGTATTTTTCGGATTTTTCATTTTTCTTAAGGTATTTCCTGACTATTCCCTTCCCGTACCAGTGGTTCAGCCACTTTTTTTCCATTTCGGGAAAATTCATGGCGCCGTCGACAGGTTTGAACATATCCAACAATTATATACGAAAATCGGAATTAGGTAGGTGAATTATTTTTTTCTCAAAAACGCGGGGATATCGAACTCGGACGACTCTTCCATAAATTCCTCATCGTCAAATTCAGGCTTGATTTCCTTTTTTTCAACCGGGGAATCCGGCGACTCGACAACTTCAGGCTCGCGCTTGAAACGGAAAAGCCGGAGTTTGCTGTCGTCGAACTTTGTTGCGATTATCGTCACTTTGATCTGATCCATCATACGATCATCAATTACGGCACCGAAGATTATATCGGCATCAGGATCAACAGACTTGGCAATGATTGAGGCGGCTTCGTCGATCTCGCTCATTGACAGATCGGGGCCGCCGACGATATTGAAAAGAACGCCTCTTGCCCCTTCTATCGAAACATCCAATAGTTGCGAAGAGATCGCCTGTTTGATCGCTGCCATCGCCCGTTTTTCCCCTCCGGAGCCAATACCCATACCCATAAGCGCGGTACCGGAATTCTGCATGATTGCGCGCACATCGGCAAAGTCCACATTTATGAGACCGGGGGTTGTGATAAGCTCCGCAATCCCCTTTACCCCCTGATGCAGTACCTCATCAATCTTTTTGAATGCTTCGAGAATCGGGGTTTTCTCTGTCTCTTATACACGTCTCCGAGCCCACGAG
>CAZVQH010000109.1:0-2734 GCA_964629205.1 uncultured Gammaproteobacteria bacterium | reverse complement strand
GTATTACCTTATGGCTTTGGTTTACCTTGTTTCAAATTCCCCGGTTGCTCCGGCCTTAATGGTCGCCGTTCTCAATTCCGGGGCAGCTATCCTCATATATCTTTTTATTAAGAAATTTTTTTCACCCTCACTCGCCATCCCCGCATCACTGCTATATGCCGTTTCCCCTTTTTCAATCGAGTACTCGAGATTCGCTTGGAACCCGAACCCGATACCTTTTTTTGTCATATTGGCGATTTATGCCGTATATGTATATATATACGGAAACAGGAAGTCGTACATCTACCTGGCTGTTGTCGCCGCAAATTTTTCGTTCCAACTCCATTATCAGGGATTTTTGTTGGTTGCGGCAGTTTTTGTTTTCCCGCTGATTAAGCGTGACTGGAAGAGGTTGTTTGTTTCCGGGGTAGTCTTCCTAGGCCTTCTCACGCCTTTTTTTATATATGAAATCGCCAACGGTTACCCAAATTTGAGCCAAATTGCCGGATTTTTGGGAAGAACAACCGAAGGGAGGTCTCTTGGGGTCGTAAATTCATTTAGGGCATTCACTCTTGATTATCCGGAGTTTTTGGCGCGAGTGCTGTTTGCAGGGTATAAGCCGGCCGGACTTGTCTTTTCCCTCATAACTTACCTTGCGATCACCCTTAACCTGATTTTTATCAGACCGAAAAAATGGAATGCGAAATCCAACCTTTATCTGATTCTGTCAATCCTGCTTATGACCTTATTCGCCTACAGGCAATGGATCGTCCCCTACTACTTGCTTGTTGCCATGATTCCCGTCATTATCATAACCGCCTTGATTTTTGAAAAAGCGAAGATGGTTATTTTTGCATTGATTGTCTTGAACCTTTTTTTCAGCCCCGCATTTGCCAAGACGGATTCAAGCCTTAGATTTTTTGAAAAATCGGTTGACTTGATTAAACAGTCCCGCGTTCCTGAAAACTGCATACTTTATTCAATCGCCGATCCCGATCTTAAATTTGCGCCCGATGCCATCGGATACCTTATCGATATCGAAAATTACAAGTATCCTGGAGGGGGCGCCTGCCCTAAACGTCTGGTTTTTTGCGAACTCAATATCTGTGATAGAATAAAGGGTGTTAAAAAGTTGGAGAGCGGGTTTTTGGGTTTAGCCGTGTTTGAAAAATAAAATATGTTTGACGTTTTCAAGATACTGTCATCCCTAAAAAGAAATTTGAGGCGGGTCGACGTCTTAATCCTTCTCTCATTAATCGCCCTTTTTTTTGCATCGCGTCTTTTCAATCTGACAATTCACCCGATATTTTCCGATGAGGGCATTTATATCAGATGGTCCAAGGTTGCCTGGCATGATGCCACATGGCGATTCATCTCCCTAACCGACGGCAAGCAACCTCTACAGACTTGGGCAACCATCCCCTTCTTGAAGATTTTTCCCGACGATATGCTTACCGCGGGACGCCTATTTGCCGTTTTTGGAGGTTTTGTATCTTTATCAGGAATATTCGGTCTGACAGCATATCTTTACGGAAAAAGGGCTGCCTATTGGACAAGCCTGATTTATATACTTACCCCTTACTTTCTGTTTTATGAGAGACTGGCGCTTGTTGATTCCTATGTAAATGCCGGACTGATCTGGATCTTCTTTTTATCGGTTGTTATGGTCAGGGAGAAACGCCTTGATATTGCTTTGATTTACGGCGCACTTGGAGGGCTTTTTTTACTTGGGAAATCTTCGGTTCAGATGTTTATAGGAATGTCTGCCCTGGCCCCGGTTTTGATTTTTGAAAAGAAATTAAAAAACTTTTTTCAGAATTCCGTCAATTATTATTTTCTGTTTTTTATAGGGGTTGTTATCGCCAACCTTATCTACAACATCCAGAGATTGTCCCCTTTCATGCATTACGTAGCCGGCAAAAATCTTACATTCATAATGAGCTTTTCGGAATTCCTGCAGACTCCATTCAAGTATTTTTTCCACAACCTGGGTCATATTCCGCTCTATTTCGCATGGGAGTCAGGATTCGCACTTACTATAATCGCCATTATCGGTCTTGCGATCCTCTCGAAGCGGGATATTAGATTGTTCGTATACATCGTTGCATGGTTTGCCGTACCGCTGATCATAATCTCCTTCTTTATGAAGGTATTGTTCCCGAGATACATAATTTTTTTTGGAGGATTATCGGTTATCGCCGCCGGTGCCGCATTCCATTACCTTGGCTACAAGGCCCGACTCGCCTTATTCACCCTGTTTTTCGTGTCGGTTGCTTATTTCAATTACACGATTCTTTTCAAGCCGGCCTCAATTCCGTTTCCTGAGGTCGATCGTGGACAGTACATTGAAGGTTGGCCGGCTGGTTGGGGAATAAGTGAGTTCATGGAGGAAATGAGAGTCGAATCAAAAAAGAAACCGGTGGTTATTCTGGCGGAGGGAAATTTCGGCATGGCGTTTGATGTCCTTGAGACTTTCCTGAAAAGGGAAGATAAGGACCGCCTTTCCATCAAAGGATACTGGCCTTTGGGAGAGCAACAGCTTCGTGAAAACATTCCGTTGTTAAAGGATAGTAAAGTCTATGTGTTTTTCTCCCATGAAGATGAATTCCCCGACAACTGGCCGATAAAGCTTGACAGAACCCTGACCAAACCGGGTAACAAGTCCTACTTCAGGGTGTTTATCCTCGAAGACCGATAACCCCCGCTCATCATTTTTCCCGATTTTCCTTTTGGATCGTTTTCCAGTGATAAATAT
>CAZVQH010000108.1:0-2849 GCA_964629205.1 uncultured Gammaproteobacteria bacterium | reverse complement strand
ATTCCTTAAGGAAATCATAAGTTTCCTGAAAGTCCCGGTCGCTTTCCTCAAGGAATCCCGCAATGACATCGGTTGCTATAAAGGTATACGGATTGATTAGGGCAATATTGCGCAATTTCTCGACAAATTCTTCACGAGTATAGCCGCGTCTCATAAGTGTCAGCGTCTTATTTGAACCAGATTGAAGGGGAATATGGAAGAAATTGACAAGCCTCCCCAGTCTTACCGTCCCGCGATAGAATTTGAAAAAATCCTCATCAATACTCCACGGATGCAACGATCCGAAGCTGATTCTTGGGACTTTTGTTTCCGCAATCACCTTTGCTGCAAGATCGATGAATTTTTCTCCCGTATCGAAGCCATAGGCCTGTGTGTTTATTGCGGTTAAAATCACCTCACTGATTCGATTTTCTCCGTCAAGTGCGTTTATCACCTTGATAATGTTCTCCATTTTGTGAGATTTAGGCATGCCTCGCAGATAAGGAACGATGCAGAAAGTACAGAATCTTTGGCAGCCGTCCTGGATCTTGACCATAAACCGTCCAGAGCCAAGAAATTTATTGGAATTTACTACCACCCCTCGAGCTTGGCTTGCCTCGTCTGACAGCCGTTTTTCGATCAAGTCGACCAGGAATTCCTTGTTCACGTTATCAATAAGCAAGTCCACAGGCAGGTCGGAGTAGGTGCGGTTCTTTATCCAGTATGTGGCTGCACATCCCGTCACGACAATTTGTGTCGAAGGGTGTTCCCTTTTTACGTTATAGATCATCTGTCTGGCCTCGCGTTCGGCTTTATGGGTAACTGAACAGGTATTGATAATGTAAATCCCCGGCGCCTTGGACTCGAACTGGTAGCCAAGCCGGATCATTTTACGGTCAATTTCCTCTTTTTCAGCTTCATTTATCCGGCAGCCGAAAGAGTAGGAATAGAAAGTTCCCTTGCTCATAATCCCTATTATAAAATACGGATTACAAAATGTAGATGGGCGCGTATTGGCGATTATAAGATTTAACTAATACATCTTGATTTACCTATAGTTATATGCTATAATACTTCCAGATCCTAAGGTTTTTCAGTTTTTCTTGAAAAGCTTTAGGATTTTTTTTATATCAGACAAGGTAAATAGACTTGCTGTTCAATTAATATTTTTGACTTTTTGCCAAAACATATTATGAATAAATTAGTCCAAATACTTTTTGTTACAGGCCTATTCTTGATAGTCCTGGCCAGTCGAGCCGAGGCAGCCATTATTGCCGGCGATTCAGCCTCGCTCTCCTCAGCTTTCAAGGCTGATCGTAATGAAGTTGAAAAAAGTGCCCTATTCAAAAAGAGGCTGGCCATAAAGACCGTACTGCAAAGATATGACTCCCCTATGGTTGGGGAAGTTGACAGTTTCCTTAAAACGTGCGAAAAATATTCGCTGGATTGTTACCTGCTGCCTTCAATCGCTGGATTGGAGTCTTCTTTTGGACGGTTTACCTATCCTGGTTCAAATAATGCTTTTGGTTGGGGTCGTGGCCTTATTATGTTTAAGGACTGGAGTGAAGGAATTGATGTCGTAGGTCGCGGATTGAGGGAGAATTATATGGATAAATGGAATGCCCAAACAATTGACGAGATAGGCGCCATTTACTGCGAAGGAAATACGTGGGCCGGTAAAATCAAATGGTTCATGAACGAATTCAAAAAGGAAGAAGCGAAATTATCCTTGTATACAAGTAATTTTCCTGTACAATTGTAATCTGTATGTACACACACAAACTTAAGAAGCAACCTAAAAATACGGTTGAGATTTCGGTCACAATACCGCTTGAAGACATAAAAAAAAGCCGTAAGGAGGCCTTTGCCAAACTTCAGGTAGAGCTTACAGTTGAGGGATTCCGAAAAGGCAAGGTTCCTGAAGCAATTGCCGCCAAATACCTGAAAGATGATGTTGTTTATCAGGAAATGATAAGAACGATTCTCCCGGTCATTTATGAGGAAATTGTCAAAAAGGAAAACATGAAGCCGATAATGTCCCCCAAAGTGGAGCTTGTCAAGGCTAAGGAGGGGGAAGATTGGGAAATCAAGATCTCAGTCGCTGAAAAGCCTGCTATAGAATTGGGCAAATATAAAGAGGCTGTCAAGGAATCCAAGACTTCACATAAGAAAGAGGAGATCTGGACGCCCGGAAAAGAACCTAAAAAACAAGATCCCGAAGCTGAGAAGAGCCACATGATCAACCACGTTCTTGAAGCGCTTTTGAAGACCGCAAAAATAGAAATCGCCGACCTCATTATCGAGGAAGAGCTTAGCCACAGATTGTCCAGATTGGTAGATGACGTCCAAAAGATCGGTCTGACGGTCGACCAGTACCTTAAATCCAAGAATTTGACAATGGAAACGATCAAGGAGCAATTCAAACGCGAAATCGAAGATACATACAAACTCGAGTTCCTGCTTGCCGAGGTGGCTGATTCTGAGGCTATAAAGGTTGAGAAAACCGACTTGGACAAGCTTTTTTCCAATATAAAGGATGAAAAGGAAAAGCAAATGGCAGAAGCCAACAGCTATTATTATGCGACGGTCCTCAGAAAGCAGAAAACTATCGACTTCCTATTAGGCCTTTAAACAGGCTTTTTCCTTCAACTTGACAGCTATTATTATCCTGTAGTATAATTAAGACATGCAGAAATCAAACACTAAACCAACCGTTTCAAATGCGAACAAGAATCCGCTTGAGACCTTAAGAGATCTCGGATCCTCGACTGTAAAAAACACTTTCGATAGTGTGACTTCAATCGGGGGTGGGATGCTTGATCAATTTTTTGGCCCGTCCGAAAGCGGCGACAATGAGGAGGCTTATAACC
>CAZVQH010000107.1:0-2851 GCA_964629205.1 uncultured Gammaproteobacteria bacterium | reverse complement strand
GGATAAAAGAAGTGAGTTTGTGACTGGAAATTCAAAAATGTGGAAAACAGCTTCTGGCTTAATACTAATTACTGGCATTACGGTTTTAAAATTCTGAACAAATTATAAAAAGTACCTATGCTGCCTATCAGGATACCTATTACGACTATGTAATTTGTACCCAATCTGCCGTCTAAGTATAAACCCAAAAAGACTCCAACAATCAATGGAGTTATCAAATAATAACCGATACTGGCATAATTTGCAAGAAGCATTTTATTCTGTTTCGGGACCGATTTCTTTTTTGGAGCAAGTAAAGGCTTCAGATTGAGATTTTTATCGAAGCCAAAATATTTTTTTTCCATCATTTCATGTTGACCGCTTCAAGATCAACGGCGTTTTCCAAAATGACGCTCAGACGGGAGTCGCGGTCGTTGACCTTACCTTTGAGCATGATTATCCGGTTGATTCCGAGAATCTGTTTTAATTTCGCGAAAGACTTCGGGAAAACGACGACTTCGATACTTCCCGATTCGTCAAAAATCTGTATTATGGCCATTTCCGAATTATCCTTTTTAGTTTTGAGGGCTTTCTTGCCGCTTAGGATTCCGGCAATAATTACCGGTTTGCCTATTGTCGTTGCGTCAATATCCCCGATCTTATGGGTGCATTTTTTTGTGATTATGTCCGTGAACTTAAGCAGCGGATTCTTGCCTATAAGGAACCCTATCACTTCCCTTTCCATTGAAAAAAGTTCTTCCTCGGAATATTCGGGAACAACGGTGAAATTATCTTTTGTCGATTTGCTTCCCTGACTATCGAATAGATCGAACTGACCTTTCTCCTCCTTGACTTTTGTTCTTTGAATCTCGGCAACAAGTCCCGGATAATGAGTCAGAAGGGTGGCAATATTCCCGAAAGTCGAGAATGCACGGGCTTTTATCAAACTCTCAACTGTTTTTTTGTTGACCCGCCTCAGATCGATCCGTGACAGAAAATCCCTGAAACTGACAAAGTCACCCTTCGTCCTCGCCTCAATTATCGACTCTATAGCCGACTGGCCGACATTCTTGATCGCCGACATTCCGAATCTTATAGCGTCCCCCTCGATCGCGAAAATATTCATGGATTTATTTATGTCGGGCGGCAATACGGTAATCCCCATGCGCCTGCATTCTTCAATCGCCTGGGACATCTTGATTTCGCGCTGAGGTCCGGCAACTCCCTGAAGCTCTGCCGTCAGCAGCGAGGTCATGAATTCAACCGGGAAGTTCGCCTTGATATATCCTGTCCAATAGGCAATGAGGGCGTAAGATGCTGAATGGGGTTTATTAAAACCGTAGGCTGCAAACTTCTCCATGAAGTTCCATATGGCATCGATCATGGACTTTTTGTAACCGTTTTTGAGGCAGCCCTGACTGAACTTCACTTTCTCCTTTACCATCAGCTCTTTTTTCTTCTTTCCCATCGCCATGCGCAAATTGTCGGCCTCGCTCATGCTGAAACCGGCAAGGGCGTGGGCGATTTCCATTACCTGTTCCTGGTAAACAAGGACTCCGTATGTTTCCTCCAGAATCGGTTTGAGGTCAGGATGTAAATACTTGATTTTTTTGGCATTCTTTTTGCCTTCAAGGAAGGACGGAATAAGATCCATCGGGCCCGGTCTGTAGAGTGCGACCATGGCCGAAATATCGGTGATCTTTGAAGGCGCCAGATCCTTTGCCAGGCGCTTCATCCCACCCGATTCAAGCTGAAAGACTCCGATCGTGTTTCCTGCCGAAATAAGCTCATAGGTTTTTTTGTCATCAAGGGGAACATGATGAATGTCTATCTTCTTATGGCTGTAACTCTCGACGAAAATAAGGGCTTTTTCTATTATGGTCAAATTACGCAGTCCCAGAAAATCCACCTTAAGCAGTCCCACCGCCTTTTGGTTTGAAACGGCGTTCAGATCAAGACAATACATGTCGTACTGGGTGATGATTTTCCCTTCCTTAGAATCCCTTTGAAGGGGAACATATTCAGTCATGTTCCGGTCGGAAATAACAACGCCTGCGGCATGAACCGACGAGTGGCGCGGCAAGCCTTCAAGCCGTCTTGCGACATCAAGTACCTTTTTGGTTTCAGGTTCTGTCTGGTAGGCAAACTTGAGTTGGGGTGATTCTTCCAAAGCTGCCGAAATCGTCATGCCGAATCCCTGTTTTCCAAAGGGAATCATCTTGGCTATGCGATCGCCCTGACTGTATGAAAGACCCAAAGCGCGCGACACATCACGAACGGCAAGCCGTGCCTCCATTGTACCGAATGTTATTATTTGGGCGACTTTATCCTCGCCGTATTTATGGGTCACATACCGCAGAACCTCGTCGCGGCGGGCATCGGCAAAATCTATATCGATATCCGGCGGAGTCGGCCTTTCGGGGTTGAGGAACCTCTCAAAGGGCAGATTGTAGTCGATCGGATTTATATCAGTAATACCCATTATATAGGCGACGAGCGACCCTGCGACGGATCCTCTTCCCGGCCCGACGGCAACACCCTGGTTTTTGGCCCAGTTTACGAAATCGGCGACTATCAGGAAGTAAGTGGCGTATCCTTTACTGGTAATTATTCCCAGCTCGTAATTCACACGCTTCGTTACCATTTCCTGGTCATAAGCGGCAACCCTTACCCGGCGTTCATTGACGAGTTGTCTCAAATAATCCTCCACGGTCACATCTTTTGGGGTGGGGAAATGGGGCAGGATCCATTTTCCGTAAGGGATCTTGAGGTCGCATTTTTCGGCAATCTTGACCGTATTTTCTATGGCTTCAGGTAAGTCTATGAAAAGTCCTTTCATCTGGGTCGTTGATTTGAAGTAGTAGTCCGGAAC
>CAZVQH010000106.1:482-2891 GCA_964629205.1 uncultured Gammaproteobacteria bacterium | reverse complement strand
AGCGTGGACTGGCCTACCGAGAAAATAACGGATCTAAAGAACTAATGAGAGAGCGGGGTGAAGTTGCCGGATGGAAAAAAATACTTGAGCTGATGGGTAATCCCGATACTCCGATCGGGACAAAAGCGATTGTCGCATCAGGGCCGGGACTCATTGAGGAGACCAACTATCATGATAATTTTGTTGATGTGTACGAATTGAAGAGTGAGCCCACGGGCGGACGTTTCATAAACATGGTCCGCCATGCATCTTCGCTGTCATATGACCAATATTGGGCCAAATTCCAAGGGATTGACGCTTATTATTTTCAGGAAACCAACCTCCCGATCGACGCATGGCTACTCTCCCGCCCGATGATCATCGACCCGCGTCACGATCCAAGAAGTGCAGATCAGATTTTTCATCAAATTTTTGAAGGACGCAAGGACGCAATGAACGAGACCGACTTTCAGAAACTTCTCGTAATGTGCATGCCTGTCATCAATTATTACATCAACACCCTGTGCGCCGATAATTTCCGACCCGCTGAAATTGCCTTAGCCTGGAATGCCGTCCTTAAGAAAAGCGATATGGCAAGGGAGGCAATTATCATGCCGGAAACGGAGCGAACACCAAGCACTTTTGTAAATATCATGCAGGAAGTCGACTGGCTTGGACGACAGGAAATCAAGACAATGGCTGCCGGGTGTGGTGCTTCAAGCGGTTTTGAAGTGAACGAGTTTGGCATGGTAGATCCGATAAAGTCATTTCTGTCAAATAGCGTCGGAAAATTTTCTCCCAACAAGGACCCACTTAATAAAAAAAATAAAAGCGAAAACGAGAGTGATGAGTACGGACCCCTGAAGTTCAATTGTCCAAACAAGAACAAGAAAAATAAACCCTGTATACCGGGTATTATTGAAAGACCTCCTCACACCCTCATTCCCAAATGTCCTCATTGCGGTGTCAATGTCAAATGTTAAACTCGCACTTTTTTTTCGATATTGAGCAGAATCCCTATCATCGCGAAAGTTATAAGCAGATTGCTTCCTCCATAGGAAAGAAACGGTAAGGGCACACCCGTCAGCGGAAACAAACCCGTGATACCTGCCAAATTCAATATGATCTGCAGATTGAAAAAAGCAAAAACCCCTCCCGCAAGGAGTTTGGACAGTTTGTCCGGCGCCAACCTTATCAAGTGATATATCTTATAAACAAAAACAAAGTATAAGGCAAGTAACAGCGCCCCGCCGACAAACCCGTACTCTTCCCCGATTATTGCGAAGATCGAATCGGTATGCGCCTCCGGCAGGAATAGATATTTTTGTCGGGACGACCCGAAGCCCGCCCCTATTATTCCGCCGTTACTCAATGAAATCAAGATTTGGTTTATGTGATAACCTATCCCTAAAGGATCGGATGATGGATCCATAAAGGCCATAAATCTGTTGAATCGGTAAGGTGACGATTTTACGAGCAGATAAAATGCGCCTGCCCCTATTGGTACCATCATCAGCAAGTTAAGCATATTCATACCCGAGAGATAGTACATGACAAGAGAGAGCATGAGAACGATTGTTGCAGTCCCCATGTCGGGCTGGAGCATTATGAGAAAAATCATAAAGCCGATAAGCGTTATGAAAGAAAGAAAACGCCTCTTCTCGGCACTCTTGAACCAGCTTGCAAGATAGACTATGACTGAAAATTTTGCCAGCTCGGTTGGTTGGACATTGAAGAATCCGAAATCAATCCAGCTTCGCGCACCGCCCGCCGAATATCCAATGCCGGGAATGAGAACAACCATCAACAGAAGTATTGTGACTCCCATTGACAGAAATGAAAGAAAGTAGAGATTCTTGTAATCAAATCTTGAAAAAAATATCATCAATACGATTCCGAAGAAAAACCAAATTGCCTGGAGGCGAAAATAATGCAAACTGTTTCCGACTTCCGAAATGGCGCGAAGGGATGAAGCTTCAAAAATAAATACCAAACCGATGAGCGACATTATTATCGGTATAGTAAGCAGGGGTATGAAAAAGTTGTTGCGGATGAAGAATTTACTTAGCATTTTGCATGAGACTGGAAACTTGAAGATTGAATTCCCGTCCACGGTGAAATTCGTTGTTAAACATTGCGAAGCTCGTCGCAGCCGGCGAAAACAATACATACGCTGGCTTGCCGTCCGCCGATGCTAAGTCGTAAGCCTTACCGACTGCCGCTTCAAGATTATCATAGCTTTCCGTGATTTTTTCCTTGTATTTCTTCTCAAGTTCGCCGATAATCTCTTCGGTAAAACTTCCCTGAAGCAGAATGATTTTATTGACGCGATCAAGTTCGTTTATCAATTCATCATGGGGAAGATTCTTTGAATTGCCGCCGAGTATCATGTAAATCTTGCCATCCGAAAAACTATTGATGGCCTTGATT
>CAZVQH010000106.1:0-472 GCA_964629205.1 uncultured Gammaproteobacteria bacterium | reverse complement strand
GTCTGAAGGGAAGTCCCCCGAATTCCGAGATTATTCCGGCGGCTTGATCCAGATCCAGTTTGAGAACTTCAGCTACCTTAAGCGCGGCGGCAGCGTTCTCGAGATTATGAACTCCCTTAAGAACCTTTAGTTTTCGCGTGAAATCGGATGACTGGAAAGTCACGACATTTGATTTGGCATTATTACTTATGTCAATAAACGACTTATTTATAATCAGAAAATCGTCATCTTTTTGATAGTCGAAAATCGCTTTTTTATCGTGGAGATATTCCCCCATCTCCCTGTAATAATTGAGATGGTCCGGGAATATGTTGGTGAAAACGGCAATATGCGGGCTTATTTTCTTTCGGTGGAATCCCGAAAGTGCCCATGAGGATAATTCGGCGACCAGATAATCTTTATCAGTCAGGGTTTTTAAGAATTCTATATTCGAAATTCCCGGCAGACCCCCTCCGAGATGGACAGAAAAACC
>CAZVQH010000105.1:0-2891 GCA_964629205.1 uncultured Gammaproteobacteria bacterium | reverse complement strand
GGATTTTATCTTCACGAATGAGAGCTGATCGCTGTCTTCGCGTGCCAAAAAAACAACTAGATGAGGTCTTTTCTTATTTTTGAGTTTTAAGACCTCTTTTTTGAGAAGGCTTTGGAGATAGGAGGCTATTTTGGCGCCATCTATTTTCATTAATGGGATATTATACCACAATTGAAGCTTTTAAACCATCGTAGCCGATGATACCCTATCCTGTTTTTCCGAGAATCTCATCAGGATCACTCCCTTGGCGGTACGTGATCGGGACGGGATTGATGAAAGTTCAATCTTCACGATTTGTCCCATAGCCGAAGTCATAATCAATGTCTGGTCCTCGGGCTGGATTATCGAACCATAGGCAATGTGGCCGAATTTCTGGTCGATTGAGGCGATCTTCACGCCTTTTCCGCCGCGGTGTTGACCTTTGAAGTTTGAAAGCTTCGTTTTCTTTCCGATTCCGCGGTCACCGATCACAAAGATGTCTTTCTTGAAATCGGCGTCAGGAAATACGTCGGCCGCAATCACCTGGTTACCGGCTTCGTCAAGCTCCATGCCCTTGACTCCAATTGACGCCCTTCCGGTCGGTCTTATCTCTTTTTCCTTGAATACGATTGCCTTGCCGTTTTTTGAAACCAGAATGACGTTCTCGGATCCGTCGGTGAGCTTGACCCAAAGGAGTTCGTCGTTCTTTTCCAATCTTATGGCAATTATTCCGTTGGTTCTTATATTCGAATAGTCCTTGAAGGACGTTTTCTTGACGGTGCCGAGTTTGGTTGACATGACTACAAACATTTTGTCGACCCGTTCAAGCATGGCATTGTCATAAGTTAGAATAGATGTGATTTTTTCGTCGGGCTTCAAGGAAACGAGGTTGATTATGGCTTTGCCCTTTGAGGTACGCGAACCGACCGGAACGTCCCAGACACGGCTCTGAAATACCCGTCCCTGATTGCTGAAGAAAAGCATAAAGTCATGAGTCATTGCGGTTGTGATGTAATAGACGTTATCGGTATCCTTGGTTTCGATTCCGGCAACTCCCTTACCTCCCCTATTCTGAACCCTGAAGGTCTCTCGGGGTATCTGCTTGATGTACCCTTCCTTTGTCAGAACCACGATGACTTCCTTGTTCTCGATCAATTCTTCGTCTGTTATTTCTCCCGGGCGTGATTTGACGATTTTTGTTTTCCGCTCGTCTCCGTATTTTTCCTTAAGATACAGTATTTCGTCCTTTATCACTTTCAGAACCTTGAACACATCTTTAAGTAAAGACTCCAAATATGCGATTGTTTCCTTAAGAATCGCCAATTCGTCTTCAATCTTGCTTCTTTCGAGTCCGGTCAGACGTTTCAACTGCATGTCAAGTATTGCCTGTGACTGGAGGTCCGACAGGCCGAACTTCTTCATAAGGGCAGCTTTTGCGGTTGTTTCGTCCTTGGATTTTTTGATTATCTCGACGACTTGGTCGATATTATCAAGTGCGATAAGATATCCTTCAAGGATGTGGGCTCTTGCCTTTGCCTGTTTCAATTCGAACTCGCTTCGTCTTATGACGACATCAACGCGGTGTTTCACATAAATTTCAAGGATTGACTTCAGTCCCAATGTCTGGGGGATGCCGTCAACGAGACAAACGATATTTATCGGGAAGGAGGTCGAAAGTTCCGTGTATTTGAAAAGATTGTTGACCACTTTTTTGTATGAGGCATCGCGCTTGAGTTCAATGACTATCCTGATTCCCTCGCGGTTTGACTCGTCCCTCAGATCGGAAATGCCGACGATTTTTTTATCAACTGCAAGGTGGGCAATTTTTTCAACAAGTGCGGATTTGTTGACCTGATACGGGATTTCGGTGACAATGATTGCCGTCTTTCCGTGACCCATATCCTCATCCTCGATTTTTGCCCTGACCATTATGCTTCCCCGCCCAGTCATGTAGGCCTGTTTGATATCAGCGGCTCCGTATATTATTCCCGATGTCGGGAAGTCAGGCCCTTTGACGTGTTCCAAAAGCTCCTCAATCTCAACGTTGAATCCCAATTCCTTAGCGCCTTCACGGGCTGTTTCGGGCTTCTTTTCCCCTTTGGTTGTTGTCAATTTCGACTTGTCAATCATGTGGACTATCGCATCAACCAATTCCGAGAGATTATGGGGCGGGATTTTTGTCGCCATTCCGACGGCAATTCCCTCGGCGCCTATCAAGAGAAGGTTCGGCAGTTTTGCCGGAAGATACATGGGTTCCTTGAGTTTTCCGTCAAAGTTGTCGACCCATTCGACCGTTTCCTTTTCAAGGTCGGCGACCATTTCGTCGGCTATTTTGGCAAGTTTGACCTCGGTGTAACGCATGGCGGCCGGAGGATCTCCATCGACTGATCCGAAGTTACCCTGACCTTTAACGAGAGGATATCTCATAGAAAAGTCCTGGGCCAACCGTGCCAAAGCCTCATATACCGAAGAGTCTCCGTGGGGATGGTACTTACCCAAGACCTCTCCGACAACGCTTGCCGATTTCGAGAAACGCGCCGTTGAAGTCAGGCCCATCTTGTACATTGCGTAAAGTATGCGTCGGTGTACGGGCTTCAATCCGTCTCGGACGTCAGGCAGGGCGCGGGATACGATAACAGACATGGCGTAATCCAAATACGCCCGCTTCATTTCGGTTGTGATTTCCGCAGCCTCGATATTTCTAGTCGTGTCTGTTCCTGCCATAAAAATTCAGAATATTATTTTAATCCATTTTTAATCGATTTGTAAGCCTCTTCCCTTCCCAAAAAGTTTTTCAACTTGACCCATTTGCCGGGTTCAAGTTCTTTGTAATGATTGAAGAAGTGCTTGATTTTGTTCTTTGTGGCCTCGTCCAGGTCGGCGATATCTTTGATGTGCGCAAAAAACGGATC
>CAZVQH010000104.1:0-2892 GCA_964629205.1 uncultured Gammaproteobacteria bacterium | reverse complement strand
GAATACAACCAGCCGATTGGAGTAATTATTGCTTAAGTAGTCCCAGGTTCCGTCGCAAGTAATAAGATTGAGCATTCGTTTGTCCGACTTGCCGAAGACTAATTCGGAAGGAAAATCATCATAAGGATATAAACCCTTTTCTTTGACTTCAAATACCCGATCTTCTCCATCATCACCTTCAAGGTATATAAAATCGCCGGGAACAAGCGAGTTAAGATTGTAAAAGACAGCAGGCTCGCCGCTTGACTTATCATAGTGGGCGGCGATTACCGCACTGCCTTTTGCACCCGGAACGTACCCAAGCTCAAACCAAGCTGTATTATCATCATTGCTCGGAACGTCCATCTTCCCGTCCATATCAAGTCCGACATGCTCAACCGGAACATCCACCAAACCGAGATTTGGGATCGAAATCGAAACCGGTTTTCCGGGGGTCTTTTCCTGAATAACGGCGATCTCTGACCTATCCCGATCATTTGCCGGCCTGATAAAGCCAAGATCAACATCTCTTGACTCGGGAATAATTACCTGCGACAGGACAAAACCCGTGCCCAGTCCCAAGAACAGGAATAAAAGTAAAGTTATTTTTTTCATACCTTTATTTTACCGCACGTCCAGTCGAAGGTGGGCTTGTCGGAACAACCGGCGTCGCTGTTTGCGCCATAACCGACGAAAACATGAAAAACGACAGAACCAAACCCAAAACAAAAGTTCCGATAGATAGCTTAATCATATTCTTCACCTCCTTTCCCGTTTGTCAATTACCAACACTGTAAGGTTATTGCTTTTATATGAATATCATTTAAGAGAAAGGGAAGAAAAAAGTAAGAAGTGTGCGTCCGCTTGGGATCGAACCAAGGACATCTACTTTATAAGAGTAGCGCTCTACCGCTGAGCTACGGACGCTTATATGTGGTTTAGTATATCAAATTTTGACGCCGATTTTTGCCAAATCAAGCTCAAGCTGGGCGGGATTGGCGTAAACAA
This sequence comes from uncultured Gammaproteobacteria bacterium, assembly GCA_964629205.1. Taxonomy (GTDB): domain Bacteria; phylum Patescibacteriota; class Microgenomatia; order UBA1406; family GWC2-37-13; genus GWC2-37-13. The sequence continues at coordinate 1,905 of CAZVQH010000104.1, read as the reverse complement.
TTCCGATTATTCCAACCGCTTTTGCACCCTCAACATTTTTTTCAAGATCGTCGATGAAGACGCAGTCTTTCGCCGGCTGTCCTATCTTACCCAGCACATACTCGTATGCTATCATGTCCGGCTTCATGAAATGATCCGTATCGGACCGGAATATTTTTTTAAAATTTTGATCAAGCCCCATCGTCTCCCAATATTCAAAATGAGGTTCTATTGTGTTTGTCATCGCATATACAGAGTATTTTTTATTAAGCCCCGTGACGATTTTCATAACCTTTGCGTCAACGCCTTCAACATCAACAATATAACTTTCCTTGAATTTCTTGTAGAGATCTTCCGTCGGCGTCCCTATCCCGAAGGTTGATTTGAAGTTTTCGAGTATTTCCCTGAAGCTTTTATTTCCGGAGATAAGGTCCCGCTTGTTATTCCTGTAAAAAGCATACACTTCCTCGCGCGGGTATGAAGGAACCATTGAAGCAAAATAGTCACCGCCGAAATTAATTTTTTGCTTAAGAATGACATTACCCAAGTCAAAAATCAAATTTTTTATCATGTGGACCTAGCCGGAATCGGACCGGCGACTGGTCAATGCGAATGACCCGGTATACCACTTGCCTATAGGCCCAAATGTGCACCCGGGGAGAATTGAACTTCCATCAAAGGCTTCGGAAGCCCTTATTCTATCCGTTGAACTACGGGTGCATATAAAAAAACACTACCTTTTCGTTACCAGTATATTTTAAACCATACAGGCGCAAATCAGATAGTGTTTTTTTGTTTATTAAAATCTTGGTTTGTTATCTCGTCTAAATCCTCCAGATCCACCACCGCGATATCCACCTCCACCGGCTGGTCGTTCTTCTCGAGGTCTAGCTACGTTAACGACGATTTTTCGTCCTTCAACGTCTTTTCCACTCATTTCGGCAGCGGCTTTTTCAGCAACAGCTTCATCAGTGAAAGTTACGAAACCGAAGCCTTTTGATCTTCCAGACATACGGTCTGTGATTACAACAGCTTCAACAACTTCTCCATAAGCAGCAAACAATTCTTTCAAAGTATCGTTTGTCATGCTCCACGGAAGATTTCCTACGTAAAGTTTTTTCTTATCCATTATATTTTCACCCCCTTCCTTTTTTGATTTAAGTTAGATATTGTCATTTATACTTAGAAGTTCTAAACCTGTCTACATACGCAGTTTTAAGAGTCTTCTTCAATTGCTTAATATTATACCATAAATAGTACTAATATCCTATTTAAAACAAAAATACACCAAAATCATACCCATTTCAATACCTTTATCTTATGATCCACAATACGGTCGACAGAAGCATCCTATATAGTCCAAAACCGGACAAGGTCTGCCTCTTCAGATAATCAATAAGCCAATTGACAGATATGTAGGCGGTCACAAAAGATGTCGTGAATCCGACGGCCAGAAAAAAAAGATTGTTTCCTTCGGTGAACCAGTTCAGATCTGCCTTCAGAAGATCGAGTCCGGCGGCAGCTAAAATTGTCGGCACTGCCAAAAGAAAAGAGTATACAGCAGCCTCCTCCCGCTTATAACCTCTCACCATCATTGTCAGAATTACAATCCCCGCTCTTGAAACTCCCGGGACAACCGCCAAGGCCTGCCCAAGTCCGACCAGCAGGGCATCTGAATAAGGCATCGTTTTCATTGATTTGCCAATTTTTATTTTCTTTTTGGCAATCAGGTACTCGACTATCATGAAAACCAAACCCACAAAAAACAGACTACCAATAATCAGCGCGTATGATTCAAAGAAAACATTTTTTATGACCTTATGGAGAGTGAGCCCGATAATTGCAGTCGGAATAAATGAGGCGATTACTTTTTTCATCAATTCCAAATTTCCGACAGCAAATTTAAAGTACATAACAACGACTGCT
>CAZVQH010000103.1:0-2906 GCA_964629205.1 uncultured Gammaproteobacteria bacterium | reverse complement strand
AAAACAGGTATTGGCGAGTTCGACCGCGTCGTTGGAATGGGTATGGTGCGTGGCGAGGTTATCCTCTTGACCGGAGAACCGGGAATCGGAAAATCAACATTAATTCTCCAGGCCCTCAAAAACATAAAAACACTATATATCTCCGGTGAGGAATCCGGAGAACAGGTAAAAAACCGCGCTGACCGGTTGAAAATAAAACTCGACAACTTCTTTTTTTCAGGTGATCTCCAGATCGAAAGCATTATTGAAACTGTCTCCCAGATGGATGAAAAAGTCGATTTGGTTGTAATTGATTCTATCCAAACAGTTTATTCGAAAGATGCTACCGGATCAGCCGCCTCGGTTTCCCAACTCAAGGAAGTAACAAAAAAAATCGTTACCTTCGCGAAAGCAAATAATATTACAGTGATAATCGTAGGTCATGTCACAAAAGTGGGCGATGTTGCAGGACCCAAGACGCTCGAGCATTTTGTAGACTGTGTTTTGAATTTCGAAGGGGAAAAAGTGTCAAACCACAGATTGCTTAGGTCCTCAAAGAATCGGTACGGAGGTACTGACGAAATCGGAATCTTTGAAATGACCGGAACCGGCCTTAAGGAGGCGGGAGATCCAATGCTTTTCGTTGAAGAGAAGGAAAAATTGGAAATCGGCCGCGCCGTTGTCGGAACCAGTCAGGGAAACCGGCCCTTATTCTTTGAGATTCAATCTCTCGCCAGTCCGACCGTTTTGGCATACCCGCGTCGGGTCGTAAAAGGGCTTGACTACAATAAGGTTCAATTACTCTTGGCGGTAGCTCAAAAGTACCTCAACCTGCCGCTTGACCGTTATGACATATACATCAATGTTATCGGCGGAGTAACGATCAATAGTCCATCTTCTGATTTGGGTCTTATAGCATCCCTTATTTCCTCATTTAAAAATATCCCGCTTCCAAAAAATTCCCTCTTTATAGGTGAAATCGGATTGCTGGGCGAAATAAGAAAAACATACTCCGAAGACAAAGTCGCATCCGACGCCCGTCGACTTGGATTCAAGAAAATATTTTCCTCCCAAAAAATTGCCAATATCAAAGAGCTGAAGGTTTTATTGGGGTGATTTTTTAGTAAAAATTTTTTCTACGGTTGCCTGCTTTCCGTTGGCTCCCGTTAATTCGAAAATAATCTTATTGCTTCCTTCCTTTAAGGGGAAATCATATTCGAAAGTACCGTCTGCTTTCAAATAAACCCTCTGGTTTACGACATTGAGTATTGCATCCTTGTCGGTCTTGCCTATTATCTTTATTTTGTCCTCCGTTGTAAAATTTGATGACTTTGGGGCTATGATAGTCAAATCCGGCGGGGAAAAATACAATCTCAATTGGTACCCGAAATAAACGACGAAAAGCATAAGCGAGGCAATCGCGGCTAGGCGGAAAAATTTCTTGGATTCGGAGGTCAAGTCAGACGATGAAACTTTTGCCTTGAATTTTACCTCTTCCTTACGCTCGTAATCGCGACGGAAAAATGCCAATACGCGCTTCTGTTCCAATCCTAATATCCGGGAATAGTTTTTGAGGATTCCGGTTATATATATTTTTGAAGAGAAAAAATCCCAATTGTTTTCTTCGATGGCCCGTATAAACTTTTCCCTGACCTTGAGTTGTTTTTCAATTATCGAGAGAGTAAGCCCTTTATTGATACGTTCTTTTTTTAAGATTTCTCCTACTGATAGCATACTGTCATTATACTCTTCCTGTATATTCTCCTGTCTCTGGATTTATGCTTATCGTTTCTCCTATTTTTACAAATATGGGTACCAGAACCGAAGCCCCTGTTTCAACGGTAACGCTTTTTTTAGCGCCCGACACGGTATCACCTTTGGCGGCATCTTCGGCCTCAGTAACCTTAAGCCTGACACTCATGGGAGGTCTTATCGTTAGAGGCTTGTCATCGTACATATATACATACATCTTTTCACCCTCCTTGAAGAATCTGGCGATGTCACCGGCAACTGTCGTTGGAACTGAAAACTGATTGTAGGTCCGCTCGTCCATAAAATATAGATTCTCGGCATCCTTATAAAGGTACTGCATTTCAATCGACTCCACTTCAAGGGTTTCGACCTGCTCGTTTGATTTGTATGCGTAATCAAGATTCTTTCCCGTTAAAAGATTTTTTATCCTTGCCTTCATAAGTGCAGAGCCTTTACCGGGTGAGTAGAAATCAGCTCGCTGCACTTGCCATACCGCTCCTTCATGGCGAACAAACTCGCCCTTCTTAAGATTCCCCGCATTTACGTACATATTAAAAAATTAAAAAATATTAATCAGTCTCAACTTGTCGATGGAATCTGCGTCTGCAAACACCATCGCCAATCTATCAAGACCTATCGCAATCCCGCTGCATTTCCCAAGCCCATATTTTAATGCCTCTATAAACCCTTTGTCAATCGGATGGGAAATCCTGCCCGTCGCCGTCCTCCGTTTATTTTCCTCATCGAACCTATCCTGCTGCTCCTTCCAGTCTGTCAGCTCCGTATAGCAGTCGCCAAGCTCTATGCCGTTTACATAGAATTCGAAGCGCTGCGTGGTTCTGCCGTCCGGATTATGTTTTGCCAAAGCGGCAAATTCTTTGGGATAGTCATAAATCAAAGTCGGCTGACCATTCCTTCCCAAGTGGGGCTCTATTTCCTGGGCATATATCTGGCTCCATAAATCCTCATATGAAAATCCTTTTGTCCTATATCCCTTTTCCGCCGACTTTTTTATGAATAGCGCATGATTGAATAATTCCGATTCCGATATGCCTGCATATTTGTAAAAAGCCTCGGCAATTGTTATTTTTTCCCACTTTTCGAAGTTTAGATTTGGATTTTTTACTTTTTTATTTATGTGGCGAAGCATCTGTAGCACTTCCTCGGCGATATCC
>CAZVQH010000102.1:0-2917 GCA_964629205.1 uncultured Gammaproteobacteria bacterium | reverse complement strand
TTATAGTGCAGGGCAAATTTGCGGCAACAAATGACATCTCCATCTCAACGGGAATATTTCTCTCCTGTGCGGCAACGATTTCCGGACTTCTCCACATTACACCCGGCCCCTTGAATATGACGTCTGCAGAGATAAAGTCGTCAATAACGTGCCCGCCCAGGTGAAATGTGATCGGGAGATCTTTCAAAGCTGCAATTGAGGGAGCAAGTTGTTCTTCGTTTTTTTTATCGGTAACAGTAACTATTGCATTGAGCTCGGCAAAAAAACGGGCGACGCCAACACCGCCTCCCTGAAGACCGAGCCCTACAACAAGAATTTTCTTCCCTGCGTAATAATTCTTTAGGGTTTCCATTATTTTGGGTGCCATATTGCTATTTTACATTATTTGACATCTATTGTAGGCACGTGTATACTGTCCCATAGTATGAGCGAAAGAAAAATCCGCAGATCAAAACATGTCCCCGCTTCAGGAACCTATGTGAGTGAGCTCTGGGATCATTATATATGGTCTGTGGGGGAAGTCAGCCGAACCGAAGGAGCTCCTGACGCCTTCCTTAAAGGCATTGCTTTCTTTCCTATATATTTAGCCATGTCCACAATTGCACTTGGCATGGATACCGTCCGCGCTTCAAGATAAGACTACCTCATAAAGGAGATCATCAAGCCGAAGATCACAAATATTATCGATATCAACCATAAGCGCATCACAATCTTAGGCTCCTCCCAACCGCGCATCTGGAGCAAAAGGTGAAAAGGAGCGACCGGGAAAATCTTCCTATTCAAAAATTTCTTCCCTAATAGTTGGATAAGTGATGAGCCTATCTCAATTACAAATACACCTCCCATGATTGGAAGGGCAAAAGCCTTGCCCAATATCAGCCCGATTACGGCGAAGGTGGCACCAAAAGCCAAAGCTCCCGTATCTCCCATCATTACGCGTGCCGGCCATATATTGAAATAAAGAAACGCCAGTAGTCCACCCAACCATGCGGCAATAAAAAGTGATGTCGGGACATCGAGAATCGACCTTGATACAACCCAGAAACCTATAAGTGCAAAAGTGAGAATTCCCGCCGCTAGTCCATCAAGACCGTCGGTGATATTGACGGCATTCGCAAAGGCCATAATCACGAATGAGGAAAAAAGAATATAGAAATAGTTAAGGTTGAAAACTCCAAAAAACGGAACATGCATAAATTGTATTTTCAAATCCGCAAAAAGCCAGTAGGAAACTATCAATGCCAGAACGAGTTCAAGAATTGCCTTGTGCCTTATCCGCAGTCCGAATACGCCGGTTTTCTGCCAAAGAAATATTTTGTTTAGATCGTCAAAAAGACCCAATAACCCGAAAGAAATGAACGTAAACATTATTATCTTTATTTCGGAGGCAATTGAAGGATAGTTCGTCAGTATTTTTTTCTGTAGGAGCCAATACATGAGAATGAAAATGAAAAACACCACTGTCGTCGTACAGAGAATCAGAATACCGCCTCCGACAGGCGTCCCCTTTTTGTGTTTATTGAACTTATCGAATATCGGCGTCGGCTTATTGAAAGCATCTTTGGTTTTTTGATGAGCGCGCTGGAATTTAAGTTGATATAAAAAATCGATAAATGGGACTATCAGCGTAAAGTTAAGGACGAAGGAAGCGAAAACCGCCAAAAGATATATTGACATCATAATACGGCAATTATTTTCGGAATGAATATAAGGCAGGCGATTACGAACGAACCGACGGCATATATGAGCATAGCCGCAGCTGCAACATCCTTGGCTATCTTTATATCTTCCCGAATCTTCCGGTCTATGGCATCCGTAGTTTGTTCGAGTCCCGTATTCAAGGTTTCGACTACCAAACCTACCGTAATCAGAAAAATAATGATTAGTAACTCTTCGTAGGAAACCTTATAGATTACCGATCCCAAAATGGCCAACAGAGACAGAAATAAATGGATTCTGTAATTCGGTTGTGTTTTAAGCGACCAGATTAATCCGTCGATAGCATGTTTGAATGATATTGTGTGGCGTTTAAGCATAGATTATTTTTTCAATGGCTTTGGCGACTTTTTGCGAATCATGCCTCAAGATGCTTCGGTATAAAATATCCGAGGCAGCCTGCTCCTGTTTTGTGTTGTCAATCAGGTCGTCTTCTACTATTCTAACGGTTGGTTCGCTCTGTGCAAGGTCATTTTCAACTACAATCTCATTGTATTTCTCGTAACTCTTCAGAATTTCAGGTGCAATTGGTGCTTTATTTATGAGCACATAGTCCGGTTTTCTTCCTAAATATTTTTCCAAGTCGCGTAGGTGGTCGGTTGCCTTATAGGAAGAAGTTTGACCTGACTTGGTCATCAGATTCATTATGAAGATTATTTTAGACTTATTGTCCATGACCGCCTGTTTAACGCCGTCTACCAAGAGTACGGGGATGATGCTGGTATAGAGATCTCCCGGGCCGACAATAAGGTATTCCGACTCGCGAATTACGTTTATCGCTTTTTCGTTTGCGTGCCCTGAGGGAACCAGATAGGCAGTTTTGATTCTCGATTTTTCCGCATGGTTTTCGTCGATCAATCCTTCCCCAGTCACTATTTTCCCATTCTCGTATTCGGCAACAAGGTGAAGTTTGTCGAGCGTTATCGGGAACACTCTTCCCTTGATATTCAGAACGTATGAGGCGGTTTTTATTGCTTCGTCATAATTTTTACTCACCTTCTCAAGCGCCGCCAAAAAAATATTACCGAAATTGTGACCTTTAAGATCGCCATTCTCAAATCGGTAAAGAAAAAGTTTTCTCCAAAGAAGCGGGGCATCGGAAAGCGCAACCAGACATTGTCTCAAATCACCCGGAGGAAGCACTCCCAGTTGATCGCGCAACCTTCCGGTTGAACCTCCCGAGTCCATCATGGAGACGGCA
>CAZVQH010000101.1:0-2927 GCA_964629205.1 uncultured Gammaproteobacteria bacterium | reverse complement strand
GAAATTAAGGGGCCCCGGAAACATATATGGCCTGAAACAACATGGTTATGTCGATTTGAAAATCGCCAGTTTAACCGACTATCAGTTGATTGAAAAATCCAAAAGAGCGGCCGAATATTTCGTCTCTCATTTTAACCTGAAGGATTTCCCTCAAATTAAGGAACTCGTGATGAAAAACCGTACCGATAAGATATCCCGGGATTGACGAACGGTATATTTACTTGAAGGAGCTGGTAAGATTGTAGATCGGGGTAATGACCGACAGAACCAAAAAGCCTACTCCTGCGCCAAGAACGACAAGAATCATCGGCTCAATCAGGGTCGTCATGGATTTTATTGCAATCTCCGATTCCATTTCAAAGTACTTGGACAATCTCAAGAGGGTGTCATCCAGATTTCCCGTTTGTTCACCTACCTGGGCCATCTGAACCAGTATCGGCGGAAAGATACCTTCCTGGTCGAGGGATACGCCCAGAGATTGCCCCTTTTCGACTTTTCGGCTTATACTAGTGAATGCTTTTTGATATACGACATTCTCTGTTGTTTCGATGATAATATTCAAGGCGTCGAGTATAGAAACACCGGCGCCGATGAGAATCGCTAAAGTCCGGGTTGAATCGACAAGCGCCGAAACCTTTATTATCGGACCAAAAACTGGCAATTTTAGGGTTATAATATCAAACTGCTCCTTTCCGGCCTTGGTTTTTAGGTATTTTTGCAGAAAATACCAGCCGCCAAACGCGCCCAATATAATCAGCGGCCAGAAACGGGTCGAAAAAGTAGAAATGGCAATCAGCAACTGGGTGGTCCAGGGCAACTCTACATCGAAATCCTGATACAAAGTAAGAAGTTTCGGAATAACGAACGTGATCATGATGAACATGACGGCGACCATGGCGACGATAACGATGACAGGGTAAATAAGCGCTCCTTTAAGTTTGCTTTTGAGTTCCCGCTCCTTCTCAAGATTGTCGGCCAGACGCAGAAGAATTTCACCCAACTTTCCCGAAGCCTCTCCTGATTTGACCAGGGCAATATATAAATTGGGAAAGCTGTCCGGATACTTCCTCAGAGCTGAGGAGAAAGATTCTCCGGCTTTGATTTGGGAATCTATATCATTGACCATCTGCTTCATGGTCGGCTTGATGAGCTGTTTTTTCAAAATCTCAAGGGCGTCAATGAGAGTCAGTCCCGCATTAAGCATGATCGCTATCTGGCGGGTGAAATCAACAATATCGTTGAAGTCCGTCTTACTGAAGAGGGTGCTGAAAATACTCGGCTCCTCTTTTTTGGCAGCCACGACCGAAACGGGGAAATAACCGTTTCGCTTCAAGTAATCGAGGACTGCCGCCTGGGATGCGGCTTCAATCTGTTTCTCGACAATGACATCATTTTTTAATGCCTTATATTTGAAATACATTTTTGATTAGACGTGGTCAACTTTAATGAATTTTTCCAATTCCCTCGGCCTTATCGCATATGAAAAAGCTGTTGATTTGCTGATAAAACCAGCCCTATATAGCGACAGTAGGTTCTTCTCAAACAAGACAAGCCCTTCACCCTCGGAAGTTTCGAGAATGTTGCTGATAAGATAGGTCTTGCCTTCCCTGATTGTGGTTGCAACCGCCGAATTATTCAAAAGCACTTCAATAGCGGGTACACGCTCAATGGAACCCTGGCGGGGAAGAAGCCTTTGTGTAATAATCATCCGCAATACTGATGAAAGCTGGTTCCTGACCTGGCTCTGCTGGTGCGGCGGAAAAATATCAATTATGCGGTCTATCGACTCGGGCGTCGAATTCGTGTGCAGGGTGGAGAAGACCAAATGGCCTGTCTCAGCCGCAGTTAACGCCAGTTGAATCGTGTCAAAATCCCTCATTTCCCCAACTAATATAACGTCCGGGTCCTCACGAAGAGCTGATTTAAGCGACAGACTCCATGAATGGGTGTCCTGATGCAGTTCCCGCTGTGAAATGATTGATTTGCCTTTTGGATATATGTATTCTATAGGGTCCTCGATCGTGATTATGTGCTTTGCATACTTATTGTTTATTTCGTTGATGAGCGAAGCTAAGGTGGTTGATTTACCCTCACCCGTTGGACCGGTCAAAAGAACCAGCCCTTGCCTGAAATCAACACAATTTTTAAGATATGCCGGCAGCGACAATTCCTCAATGGTCCTTATTCTATTGGGAATTAATCTGAATGAAGCGCAGATTACCCCCTGCGCGAAATACATGTTGATTCTGAAGCGGAAGTTCTCGAACCCATAAGCCAAATCCAATTCCCGGTTGGCAATGAGGTTTTCCTTCTGTTCGTCATTAAGGATGGAGAAGAGCATTGCTTCTGAATCCTTTTCTCCCACCAACTGCAGGGTTGTCAATTGATAAAGCTCTCCCGACACCCTGATTGTCGGAAAATAACCCGGGACGATATGCAGATCCGATGCCCTCTTCTCAATCACCAACTTCAATAGTTTGGATAGTTCCATATATTATGTTTCGGCAACTCTTAATACTTCCTCAATTGTCGTTATTCCGTCAAGTGCCTTAAGGTATCCGTCCTGCTTCATCATGATGAGCCCTTCTTTTCTGGCCATGTCCTCTATCTCATGAGCTCCAGCCGACTGAAGGACGAGACGGTTGATCGGACCTGAGACCTTAAGGACTTCGAAAATGGCGATACGTCCTATGTATCCCGTCTGATTACATTCGCTGCAACCTTCACCCTTGGCAAGTTTTATGGGCTTATTGTCGTAAGTTTTGGGAAGAAGCGTCCCCAAGACTGCCTTTATATTTTCCTGTACCTGCTTCGGGGGCTCGTAGAAGGTTTTGCAGTTGGGGCATATTTTCCGGCATATGCGCTGTGCAATCGCGGCGGTCAGGACTGAGGCGATAAGGAAGCTTTCTGCGCCCAAGTCGATAAGA
>CAZVQH010000100.1:627-2951 GCA_964629205.1 uncultured Gammaproteobacteria bacterium | reverse complement strand
CGTATCGTTGAGCCTTATTTTCATTAAGATTATTTTATTGATTTCCTAAAAAATGAGTCCAGAATTTTCCGTTCTACTGGTTTCTTTTGCGGTTTCATTCCTGCTGACCCCACCGGTAATGCTCCTTGCCAAAAAATTAAGACTGGTAACCAATAAGGCATTGAGATTCCATCCTGCCCACACTCACAAAGGAGTTATCCCCCGCGCCGGCGGCGTACCGATTTTTCTTGCAATACTTCTCACCGTTCTGGTTTTTATACCCGTAAACAAAATCATGCTGGGTATTCTTTTGGCCAGCGCACTTCTTGTTGTCGTTGGCACAGTGGACGACTATAATGACATTTCCCCTTATGTAAGATTCGGCCTCAACCTTGCCATTTCGGCGATCGTAATCGGATTCGGCCTCGGAATCCCGTACCTCTCAAATCCGTTTGGTGAAGCCATTCGCCTCGATACGTGGAGAATACAATTTGATTTCTTCGGAAGCCGATCGATATGGTTTTGGGCTGACATTTTGGCAATAATCTGGCTTACATGGACAACCAACATGGTCAATTGGAGCAAGGGGGTGGACGGACAGTTGCCCGGATTCGTTGCCATAACTGCAATTTTTATGGGACTTTTGGGACAAAGGTTTACCGCCCACGACATCAGCGTTCAATCCGTCACTCTACTTTCTTTCGTCGTTGCCGGTGCATATCTGGGCTTCCTGCCTTTTAATTTTTATCCCCAAAAGATTATGCCCGGATACGGCGGAGGAGGGCTTGCCGGATTCATGCTCGGCATCCTTTCCATTTTGTCGTTCGGTAAGTTGGGCACGGCGGTTTTGATTTTATCGATGCCCATGATTGATGCGTTTTACACAATTGTGCGAAGGATCAGAAAAGGACAATCCCCTTTTAGAGCGGACTGGGGGCATTTCCATCATAGACTCCTTGAAATAGGTTGGGGTAAAAGAAGAATAGCTGTTTTTTACTGGCTTGTCTCGCTAATTTTAGGAACCTCCAGTTTATTCCTAAAAGGCGTGGAGAAAATAATTGCCTTTATTACCTGCGGAATCGTGCTTCTGACATTCATGGTGATTATTAATCGGATGAAAAGAACGTAAGAATGAAATATTACATAAAAACTTTCGGATGTCAACAAAACCATGCCGATTCGGAACGGATTGAGCGCAACCTTAAATCAAGGGGGATGACGAAGTCCCGTTCTTACAAAACAGCAGACTATGTTGTCATAAATACCTGCATGATCAGGGAGTCTGCGGAGAATAGAGTCTATGGATTGGTTAATAATCTTGGCCAGATAAAACAACATCGGCCGTTTAAAATAATCGTCACCGGCTGCATGGTCGGCCTGGCTTTTCGGGATAAAACGGGCAAATACCTGAAAAAAATCCGAGAAACCATGCCTGAAGTTGACGAGTTCATGCCGATTGAAGAGGTTGGATTTGACTTTGCCCCGGTTAGAAGTAGCCGGATAGACGGCTGGGTTCCGATTTCAAACGGCTGTAATAACTTTTGCACTTTTTGCATCGTTCCTTTTACCCGAGGCCGGGAAATAAGCCGACCCTACTCTGACATAATTGAAGAGTGCCGTTCACTAAGAAGCAAGGGGTTCAAGAACGTCACTCTCCTTGGACAGAACGTCAATTCCTACGGTGCGGATCTTCTTATAGGGGAAAAAAACGTTCAGGTCATGCGCGACATCAAAAAAACGTATTTCAGAAAATCCCCGTCCATAACCTCAAAAAATAGTTATCAGGTTGAAGGACGCGATTTCAAACCGGTTTATGTCAAGCATCTTGGCCGCTACAGAATCCCCACCCTTTTCCCTATTCTTCTCGATGAAGTTGCCGGAATGGGATTTGAGAAAGTCGATTTTATTTCCAGTAATCCGTGGGATTTTTCCGACGAATTAATGGACGTCATTTCTAAAAATAAAAACATAACAAGACTTATTCATTTACCTGTCCAATCCGGTGATGACATGGTCCTGAAACGAATGAACAGGTGGTATTCTCAAAAGGAATATTTGGACGTCATAAAAAAACTACGGGAAAGAGTTCCCGAAATGAGGTTTTCTACCGATATAATCGTTGGATTTTGCGGCGAAACCGATGCCGAATTCCAAAATACCGTCAATCTGGCGCGCGAGGTAGGTTTTGAAAAGGCATATTTGGCGATGTATTCTCCAAGATTCAATACCGCGGCAACCAGAACTCTTGAGGATGACGTTCCCCACCCGGTTAAGAAAAAACGTTGGCAGATTCTCGAGGATTTGATTAACAAACCACATCTCGCTAGATTACGATCCGCTTAATC
>CAZVQH010000100.1:0-617 GCA_964629205.1 uncultured Gammaproteobacteria bacterium | reverse complement strand
GTGCTTGGATTGAATCAGAAATTCCACTTCCGCCTTATTACCAACGCGCACACTCTTCAGCCCTGTGACGTCAACTACAGTTATATTCATACTGACCCGTCCCAAAATCGGGCAAAACTTTCCATTTATTCTGACCCTGCCCCGACCGGACAGATCACGGTCAATCCCATCGCTATATCCAATCGGCAGAACCGCAATTATCATAGGAGAGGTCGATTTATATGTAAAGTCGTATCCGACAGTATCGCCCTTATCTATTTTTTTTAGTTGAACAATGTGGGTAATTAGCCGGGCGACTTGTTTCAAGCCTGTCATTTTTCCCTGCGGGTCAATTCCGTAAAGAGCAATTCCCGCTCGTGATGCATTGGTAAACTCGGGAAGCCCGAGTTTCCTGCAGTTGATAATCCCGGATGAGTTGCCGAAATGAATCCACTTGGGCCTGACTCCCTTCTTTTTGAAAAATTCCAATGCTTTCTTGAAATTAGCGACTTGTTTTAAGGTTCTTGGGTCACTTACCTTTTCAGAGGCGGCAAAATGGGACATCAATCCCTCAATCCGCGGATAAGCCCGATTGTTGATTTTATTAGCAAATTCGTCAAGATCCTGCACTCTGACCC
>CAZVQH010000099.1:0-2961 GCA_964629205.1 uncultured Gammaproteobacteria bacterium | reverse complement strand
GCATAAGTCCGTATAAAAAATTAAATCTGACTGAAAAGTCAGATGCTTTATAATATTAACATAGATCTTCTATGAAAAAAATTGCAGTATGGCTCGTCGTTTTTTTTATTGGCGTTCTCGTCGCCTCCGTATTAATAATTCGACCCTACTACTTTTTCATGACAAGAGTTCTCTCGATCTCCCCCTTCAAAACCCTTGTTTCCGGAACACCGGTTTCTTCCTACGACAATCAGATTAATTTTCTTTTTTTGGGTGTCTCCGGAGAAGGTCGGGACGGCCCCAACTTAAGCGACTCCATAATTGTTGCCTCATATGACATGAAAGTCAACAGATTAACAACAATCTCAATACCCAGAGATATATGGAGCGATACTTTAAGAGACAAGATTAACTCCGCATATGCATACGGTGAGGCTAAAAAACCTGATGGAGGAGGATTTGTACTGGCTAAGTCGGAGGTTTCCTCAATTGTCGGGTTTCCGATTCACTATGCGGCGGCCATGGATTATGACCGGTTCAAGGAGCTTATTGACTTTTTGGGAGGGATTAATGTCGAAATCGAAACATCTTTCGTTGATAATAAATTTCCAATTTTTGGCCGGGAAAATGACGAATGTAACGGCGATCCTGAATTTAAATGCAGGTACGAAACCGTTTCCTTCAGAAGAGGCGAGACCGAGATGTCGGGTGAGACCGCCTTGAAATTCGTAAGGTCGAGAAATGCAATCGGAAGCGAAGGCACGGATTTTGCCCGGGAAGCCAGGCAACGCAAAGTAATGACGGCCTTAGGAACTAAAATGATTACTTTTTTAAAAACACCGTCACCGGTTAAATATCATGACTTGTATAATCTCTTGAATAATATTGTCAAACGCGATATATCAAATCAACAACTTGCCCAGATAATGAAGGACTTGGTTTTGAAAGGTAATTTCACAATGAAGGGCATCGGACTCGGCGAAGAAATGTTCATCATTCCCGAAATTTCCGATCGTTATGAGTATAAGTGGGTACTTGTTCCCGAATCAGGTAATTACGATGATATCCATAAATTCATAAAATGCAATATTAAAGGGATGAAAAACTGCGGAACTACCGGCGCTTAAAGCGCGAATGCGAACACTATCAAAGACAGGGAGACTAGAAATATTGCCAGGCTTCCCTCAATCATGCCTGTTGTTGGCAATTGGGCGACCTGTGAAGGAATGCCTGTTGCAACCGCCTCAGCATTTGCGGTCGGAGACAGTGACGTCAGTATGATTTCAGTCGGCGACGGGCTTGATTCGGCGGCAACCCCGGTGCCCGTAGGCGATATTACTTGACCTGACGTACCTGTTGGAGTAGGTGTATGTGTTGGAACTGGATTTGTCGGGGTTACGGGTTGAGTCGGCTTATCAAGAGCGACATATTTGAGATAGGTCTTATTCTCTGTTTTCGTCACAATATTCTGGCCGGTCGACTGACTTTGAGGTGGCGCTTGCGAAGCAAATAAGTAAATTACCAATCCGATAACAACAACCAGAACGCCCCCTATCAGGATCGGGGTTGTTTTTTTATCTAATTTGAATTTATTCTCCAAGCCATCCATCTGACGAATGATGAAGCTGCGCCTCAATTTTTAAAAACGCCGCGTCTGTTGCGACTACAAAATTTCTATAAAAAACATTTCTTGCCTTGTCGTATTCAAGGTCCTCGTCCGCCGTAACCCAAGCGGATTTATTCATTCTTATGCGGGCTTTATCGATACTGGTATCGGAAGTTTTGTCGATTGCCCCGATTATCGCGTCCCCTCCTGCGAGTCTTGATATTTTTGCCTCATCAAGTTCTACCCAATTTGAGTCATATATCTTTATTCCTTTTGAGGCGGTCAGCTTAACAAGTGGAGCTTTTTTCTCCTGAATGTCGGTGTTATTATTGGCCTTCATGAAAATAGAGAAAAATAAAAACAGAACCACACCGACCGTAATAACTATCAGGATTATTAAGTTCAGATTCAGGCCTTTGTTTTTTTCAGTTTCAACTTTTGAATTAAGCGGCGAATAGTTCAGGGACGGGACTGAAAGATTCTCGTTGAAATCTGGAATTACCGGTGTTTTGGTATCTGTTTTGGAGTCTTTCCTCAACAGGTATATCTGGTATACAAGAACGCCCAGTGTAAGGATAAAAGCCAGTAGGCTGAATTTATTGACATAGCCCAATAAACCAAATGCATCCATATTTTTATTGTATCTTAAACTAAGCTCAGAAAACAAGGAGAAACCCTAATCCGACAACAACGAAGGACACGCCTCCGATTATCGGCAGTATATCTGAAAATCCCGTATTCATGAGTGCTGTCGGGGTTATGGAAGTCGGCGGCGTTACAACTGCTGACGTTGGTGGGGGAAATGTGGGGATGGGTGTTGAGGTGACAGCCAAGGTGGGTGATCCTGAGGCTTCGCCCAGCACCTTACCTTCATAGTCGTTGGCGATTATGACAAACTTTCGACTCAATGCCACTTCTTTGCCTTCTTTGTTTTTAGTCTTTATCGTCACGGTGTGATTTCCAAGTTCCAGGCTTTCAGGGAGCGAATAACTCCACAACCCGTCAAGATCAACCGTGACTACGGCTGAAAATGTTTTCCTTGAATTGACCGTCACGAAAACCTGACTCTTCGGGTAGGCGGTACCTTTAATAAGGGGGGCTCGTCCCGGAATGAGCGCGCCTTCAACCGGATAGATTATGTCTACGTCCTTATGGACGCTTCCACCCGATTGAGCCGACAGGACCTCACTTCCAGAATCCGACAGATTGTACGATTTTCCGATTATCACGGTCGTTGTCACGGGCATGAGATTTGATATCCTACCTTCAAGCTTTGAAGTCTTTCCATCTTCGGAAAAAATTTCGACTCTTGTTTTCTGTGTTTCCGACACAACCCTGCTTTCAAGTTTCTGACTATCATAAAAAGAGTTCAAGGG
>CAZVQH010000098.1:0-2963 GCA_964629205.1 uncultured Gammaproteobacteria bacterium | reverse complement strand
TCCCCGAATCTCCCGAACTTGTTTGATTATTTCGATAACGATGAGAAAAACCGTAAGGATTTGGAAGGGAAGGTTCTTGAGGGGCCGTTCCCGAGTTCCAATCAAACGGCGCAGGAGCAAGGCAAAAGCCGCCATCAAAAAGGTGGCAGGTAGCAAAGTTCGTAAATTGGTTTCGGACCAGAAAAGGTCGCTGGCGGTCCATATCATGACGGTGAACCTCCGATGAAGACTATCCGGATCGATTCCATTTTACCAAAACAGGTTCGCGCTCGTCTGCTTTTTACCAAAATACCGCTTTTTCCCCGATGAAGATTTATGTGTTTAATATAACGAAAAAACCCGCCCGCAGGCGGATTTTGTCTTCTTGATCGCTCCGGCTTTTTGGTCAAACCGGTTTCGAACCCGGTTGGCCTATATCCATTCAGTCAAGCAAGGTCCCGACGATTTCAAGTTGGCCCAAAAAAGCGGATGAATGCGGGCTGTCGGCAAACGCGGCGGTCGCGTCCGTTCCGGCCAAATGCATTCCTTTGTGCCATCCGTTGGTCCATTCCGCGACATCGGTCACGTCATAAACGATCCCGTTCACGGCGATATAAGCCGTCGTTCCTGAATGGCCATCAAACACCGCCAGTTCGGCAAGCGTGAAGGAACGGAGCGTTACGGATTGAGTGGTGGAAGTGGATGTGGTGGTTGTGGAAGTGGATGTGGTGGTTGTGGAAGTGGATGTGGTGGTTGAAGTCGCGGTGACCGCGGGAGTAGTGGAGGAAATGGGGGACGTAGTGCTCGTTTGCCCATCGCAAGCAGCGAGGGCGAACGACAGAATAATTAGGGTCATAATGGAAAGAATTTTCGATTTCATGGTTTTCACCTCTTTATCTTTGTCTTACAATTTCATTATAGACCCATCAATCAAATATACTGGGTGAGATGCTTAAAAAAAAGAGGCCGGCCTCGTCAGAACCGCTGGGGAGATTCCCCGCCGATTTTGGCTTGAGCGGGTTGTGATGGAGAATGGCATTTTTTTCCGTCATATTTTATCAAAATCGGACTTTGAGACAACAAAAAGGCACTTCTCCGAGGAAAATGCCTTTATTTGATTACTGTCTTGTAATTCGAAAGTTTATCATGTTTTCGCGGAAAAATTGCATGGTGCGCTATTTCAGAGTTGTAAGTTACTCTTTCAATGGGAGTGGCACATATTATTCCCGGGCCACCTCCGAGTTGTTCGGAATGACAGATAGTAGGATTGAACTTTTTTCTACCTATACATATGGGACACTGACCCACTAATTCATTTCCATACCTATCCACATTCAAAAAAGCGTCGTCATAGGCAATTTCGACTTCTGACGACGCTTCCTTTCACAATAAACATTTGGACAGTTTGTTTTCAAGGGCAATAAACCATTCTGAATCGCGGTATTCGTCGTATGCCCCTTTTTCCAATGTTTTTCTCATTAGTCTCAGATTGATTTCTTTGTCGCTCGGAGTATCCAATACCCCCCACCAGCCATATAGCATCGGATGTGTTAGTTTATGGGCTTTGACGGCGATGGACTTCATACAACATTCCATCGCTCTCTCAAGATGATCACGAATGACCGTTTCGTTGTTATTATGGCTTACTTCAAATTCCGCTATCCCCGTATGGAGACTGAGTAAGTGCTGGAACTCCTCGAATCCCATGTCATCATTTCGGTATACTGTTTCAAAAATGTTTGCCACGGTTATCAAACAGTCCTGTTTGTATGTGTAACCCAACTTTATTTCGTTATCGTTTCCAACGCGGGTGGCCATATAGTACATTTCTTCCAAAAACCAATACATGCAGAATGCCACATCCCCAACTAATCGTTCGCCTTTATCGATAAGCGAATTGATGATTTCTTTAGAATTGAAAATAGAAACCGATCTTGAAGCCCATTTCTGCGCAAGTTCATCATCGCAACGCTCGGAATAGGTTCTCGCGAGTTGAGCAATCGCCTGACCCTTGTAATACATCGGAGCAGCCTGGCCTTCTGCCGCGCTGTTGTAAATTTCGGTGGCAAGTTCAACGAATTCATTGAAATATTTTTTTCGGTCAGTATCAAAATAACTCGACATCAGCATTTCCTTCACGTCAATGCTGTTCGGCATTCGCTTAAATGCTTCCTGCCACAACGCAAGAACTTCCTCGTATTTCCCGCAACGGTGCAAGTCGGAGGTTTTGGCACTATATTCCTGAAACAACTTTTTCTCGTCAAGCTTCTCCACGCAGAGCAAATCGTCCACCGTTATACCGAAAAACCTTGCGATATCGGGAAGTAAAGAGATGTCTGGGAATGTATTTCCTGTTTCCCACTTGCTGACTGCTTGAAATGATACGTTCAAGTATTGCGCCAATTTTTCCTGAGAAACACTCTTCTCAAATCTAAGGTTTTTAAGCTTTTCCGCTAAATAAATGTTCATTTTGATATCTCCTTTTTGTTTTTCCAAGCTACGACTTAATTATAAATGAAATATTGGGGAAGACAATAACTTATCCGTTGAATATCGGTTGAATAACTAAACTGTTGTTTGAATATAACAATTCGGATCATTTTTTTGGTTGGCTTAAGTGGTTTGTAATCAGTGATCTTGGGTCTTCCGTATCTTCATGCCCTTTGTTTGGATCTAGATCCATTCATTTTTACCAAAAGTACCAAATATACTCCGAAAAATTAAGGTCGATCATAAAACCCGTATCCAAACGGAACTTAATGATGCGTGGAATTGCCCTCATAATTGTATACGTCAAATGTTAACACCCCGCTTGCACAGAGTGTTAACATTTGACGAATACCCAATTTCCGAAAACGGCACCGACATACAAACCATCAACGCAAAAAAAAGGCACTTTTCATTCGAAAAGCGCCCTAATTTGAGAAACTGGTCGAGATGACGGGATTCGAACCCACGACCTCTTGGTCCCGAACCAAGCGCGC
>CAZVQH010000097.1:0-3069 GCA_964629205.1 uncultured Gammaproteobacteria bacterium | reverse complement strand
AAATTGTAGAGAAGCCCGAACCCGATGAAGCTCCTTCCAATATTGCCACCCACGGCGGATACATACTTCCCCCGGAAATTTTTTCGGCACTTAAACGGCTCAAGCCCGGCAAGGGAGGGGAGATCTGGCTGGTTGATGCCATCAATCTTCTAAAAAAAGAAGGTGTGCCCATTTATACTGTCGTGATTGAGAATGGTAAATACTACGACACCGGCAACAAATTCGAATACCTAAAGACGGTAGTCGAATTTGCCCTTGAACATAAGGAGACTAGTACCGAATTCCGAAGCTTTCTCAAGTCTCTCAAAATTTGAGACTGGCCCACAGCCTGCTTTTCGGATAACTGAACCCGGCGAGACTCGATAATAATCAATTGAAAAACAAGCCCTTCGTTGTTACAATGTATAGATTATGACAAATATTGATAAAAAGGTTGGAGAACTGTTCGAGGCCGGATGCCATCTTGGCCACAAAAATAACCGAGTTCACCCCAAGGCTAGAAAATATATTTATTCTGTTGAAAACGGCGTATCCGTGATCGATCTTACAAAAACAGTCCCCATGCTTGAGGAAGCCAAAACATTTGCAAAGAATCTGGGCAAGGAAGGTAAGACCATTTTGGTGGTTGCTACAAAAAAAATAGGTTCTTCTGTGGTTTCCAAGCTTTGTGCTCCTGCTAAAGTCCCCATGGTTACTTTGAAATGGCCCGCCGGACTTCTTTCAAACTTCGAAATGATCAGCAAAAACGCCAAGAAATTGGAAGAGATGAAAGACGCAAAAGAAAAAGGCGAGTGGAACAAGTATGTCAAGCACGAGCAGGTCAAACTCCAGAAGCTCATGAATAAATTGGAAAAGTTTTACGGAGGAATCGTTCCCCTCAAAAAACTTCCCGATGCCCTTTTCGTGATTGACATCAAGAAAGAAAAGAATGCCGTTACCGAAGCTATGGCTATGAAAATTCCCGTCATTGCTGTTGTTGACACCAATGTCAATCCGGAAGGAATTACGTATCCTATACCCGGAAATGATGATTCCTTGACCTCGATTGAGTACTTTGCCAATGAAATAATCGGAAGCCATATCGCATCGACGGAAAAAGCCCCTTCAAAATAACCTAAAAATATGTACGACATAAAAAAATTAAAACAACTTAGGGATGAAACTGGCGTATCATTTTCGCTTTGCAAGAAAGCACTCGAGGAAACAAAAAACGACATCCCGGCCGCTAAAAAACTCCTTAGCCAATGGGGACAGGATAAGGCCGCCACAAAAGCTGACCGAAAAACTTCAGCAGGAGCCATATTCTCATACGTCCACCATAACAAAAAAGTGGCATCCATGGTGGAAATAAACTGTGAAACGGACTTCGTATCCGGAAACAAGGAATTTCAGACAATGGGCCAGGAATTAGCAATGCAGGCAGCCTCCATCCCGACCGAAAAAGTCGAGGAATTTTTGGATCAGGAATATATAAGGGACCCGTCAAAGAAAATTTCGGAACTCATCAAGGAAGCAATCCTTAAATTCGGGGAAAACATAAAAGTAAACAGGATTATTCGATGGTCTTTGTAAAAAAAACATGGATACTGTCGCCGAATTCAAATCTAAAAGCCAAAAAGCGGTCGAGTTTCTTAAGGAAGAACTCAAGTCGATCAGGACCGGACGGGCAACTCCAAGCCTAGTCGAAAATCTTACTGTCGAAGCTTATAACGGAACTGCCCACTTAAGAATGGTCGAACTGGCAACCATCGTGACTGAGGGACCTTCAGCACTTATCATATCCCCGTTTGACGTGAGTGTTATCCAGGATATAGAACGGGCAATATTGAAATCCCCGCTCGGAATGTCTCCGATCACCCAAGGATCAAGGATCATAATAAAAATCCCGCCGCTTTCCGAGGAACAGAGGGAAAAATTCATTAAGCTCGCGGGAAGTAAAGTTGAGGAAAAAAAAGTCCAGATTAGAAGCAATCGGGACGACGCGAGAAGAATACTAAAGGATCAGTTTGAGAAAAAAGAAATTACGGAAGACGAGAAGTTCAGGATTGAAAAAGATATTGACGCCGCAAGCGGCAAATTTATGGAAGAAGTGGAGCTCATCCGCGATAAAAAGGAACAAGAGATCAGGGAAGTCTGATATACTAATCAAATGTCCATAATAATCTTCATACTCATATTAGCTGTTCTGGTTCTGGTACATGAATTCGGTCATTTTATTGCCGCAAAGAGACAAGGGGTCCGCGTCGATGAATTCGGCTTCGGTTTGCCCCCTAGATTGTTCGGCAAAAAAATCGGCGAGACTTTGTATAGCGTGAATCTTATTCCTTTCGGGGGATTCGTAAAGCTTTACGGAGAAGAATACCACGAGATAAAAAAGAAGAACCTTTCCCAGCGCGCTTTCATAAATAAAACGCCCTGGCAGAAAACCCTGATTATTATTGCCGGAGTGATCGGTAATTTTCTTCTTGGATGGGCCCTGATATCGTTTCTGTTTACCCAGGGCGTTCCTGTTCCAACCAATAAGGTAATCGTTGAAACTGTAGCCGATAATTCTCCAGCCAAAACGGCAGGATTTTCCCCTCAGGACCTGGTTCAGAAAGTCCAGATAGACGGAAAAACATATGAACTTAAGACCGCAAACGACCTGATTGACCTTAGCCGAAAGTACGGCGGACAGGAAATGAAGGCAACGGTGGTTCGCGATAGCAAGACACTGACCCTCTATATAACTCCTAGAAAAAACCCTCCTAAAGACCAGGGTCCGCTCGGCATAACGATTTCGTCCTTTACGGAAAAAAAGTTTCCTTGGTACCAAGCACCATTTTTCGGCCTGGTCGAGTCTGCTCGGATTACTTACAACATATTCTACGAACTTACTAAAATATTAGGCCAACTTCTTACGTTTCATAAGCCCAGCGCCGAAATTTCGGGCCCTATAGGCATCGCAAAGTTCACGGCAACCGCGATCAAGTTCGGCAATAATGCCGTATTGGAACTTATGGCACTTTTGTCATTTAACCTTGCGATAATAAATATCCTTCCTTTTCCGGCCCTGGACGGTGGAAGACT
>CAZVQH010000096.1:0-3192 GCA_964629205.1 uncultured Gammaproteobacteria bacterium | reverse complement strand
GCATGTAACCGGCATTGAGAATAATGCATACGCATTAAAGCTCGCCAGAAAAAGAAAGGTACGGATAATTAAAGGAGATGCGGAAAAGCTGCCGTTTAAAAATGGTTCATTCGACCTGGTCACGATATTTGATGTGCTATATCACAAAAAGGTTGTAAATGTGGAGCGCGCAATAAGGGAATCGGCAAGAGTCATCAGTCCGGGCGGATATATCCTGTTAACCGATAGTGCTTTTGGTTTCCTGAGAGGCCGTCATTATGAGGCGGTTGAGGAGAAGCGGAGATTCACAATAGGCGAATTAACCCAAATTTTAACCAGACACGGTATCGACCCCATAAAGTCATCTTATCTATATTTTTCAATATTCCCGGCGGTTTTCATAAAGAGAAAGATTATTGACAGATTTTATTCGCAAACCGGATCGGATGTTGCAAAACCACCAGCCGCAGTCAATATTTTTCTGTCTTCATTATTGAAGATGGAATCATTACTATTAAGGTATCTGTCCATGCCCATAGGCTCGTCTTTAATCATTCTTGGACAAAAAAACAGATGAAAGGCGTAAAGCACTCAACGATTTTGATTTGTTCATTGCTGGTAACCTTTATTTTTCTGGCGCCGATTATTTTTTTTGGAAATGCCTTCTATTTTTCCGTATCCGCGGACAACCTGTTCAATCATTGGTTACTTCAGTACAACTACAAAGCTTTGGCCGAAGGATTTTTTTTGACGCAGGGCTACTTTAACACTAACCAGTATTACCCGTTCCCGGGGGTGTTGGCTCTGGCCGATATTTCAATATTCCCTTCAATCTTTATCTATGCACCCTTGTTCATTTTGACGAATAGCACTCTCTTAAGCTTTAACCTGACTATTTTCATAGCTTTTTTTCTTACATTCTTATCGGCATTTTACTGCCTTGATTCGATTATAAAAAATAAAATCGGATCTTTCGTTGGCGCTTTGGTTTTTACATTTGCCCCATTTATGTTCGTTAGGCTTTTTGCGGGGCACACTGAGTATCTCCATCGTTATTTCGTACCCCCCTTACTTGTCGGAGCGATATTCTTTTTCGACAAGCCCGACTTTAAAAAAGGAATGACTCTCTTTACCGTATTTTTTTTGAGTTGGATTACGAATCTTCAGCTGACAATTTTTTCCTCGATCTTCATAATGGGATTTTTCATACATTTTTTTATTGAAAAATTAAGGTCGCGCGTCCTTAAAGACTGGTTGTGGGCGCTATTCAAACACACGCTGCTGTTTATACCGTTTTTGGCGGTTATATATGCGATTTATCATCCGTATTTGGATTTTTCCCAGAAAGAGAGTTATACCCGAACCATAAATTCCGTAATCAACTCGGCAGGGCGGGTCAGGGATTTCTTTACCGCCAACTTCGAAAACTACCTTTACGGAAAATATTTCCGCAACTTACTGCTCTATAAGTATGATTTTTCTGAACATATATTGTCTCCCGGTTTTTTACCGTGGGCTCTGTTTTCAGCTGGAGCCATCCTCTTGACGAAAAAAAACAGATATAAAGGACTCTTCATTATCAGCTTCATTTTCGGTTGCCTTATGGCTCTTGGGCCGTTTTTATCAATTGGTAAAGCGAGTATAAAGCTGCCGTATTGGTATCTGTATCAGGCTATTTTTCTGATCAGGGCGATTCGGACGCCGACCAGAATAATGATGGTGGCATTTTTCTTCTTCTCTGCGATAATAGGCTACCTGATAAAAAAAATAGACACCTCAAAGGAGAAAAAGGGAAAAACAATAATAATTCTTGTAGTCGCCTTCATAATAATCGAGTTCGGGCAAAACCTAATTCGGTATGAGAAACCGAAAAACTTCCTGGACTATGACCTTAAGGGTAAAAAGGTCATGTTCTTGCCGTTCAATAACTATTTCGACTCCGTTGCGTATTATCTTATCCATTCCCTTGACCGGGGATTTATCATGACAAACGGAATTATCGGCACCCAACTGCCGGATTACTCAGCAATAAGAAGCAAGGTCGCATCCCGCCTGTTTACCGACCGTTGGGTTGAGATGATGAAGATCCTGGATATAGACTTGGTCATTCTTTATCACCCCGACATAAATGGCAATAAAAACCTAAAGAAGATATATAAGGAAAAGAAAGCATTCATAGACAGCCTGACTGTTTATGAGAACCGGTATTGGTCGGTATTGGATATGAACAAGGCGTCTTTTGACGGTTGCACAAGCAATTCGCATGACAATATTGGAACTCAAGTCCTGCCGCTTGGCCACTCCGACATAAATTTGACCCTGGTAATCAATCTAAGGAATAACTCAGGCTGCGGATTAAAGTTTATTCAAGCGGACCGCTATGTGCCGATTGAGTATGAGGTTATAGGGAAGAACTCCACGAAAAAGGGATCCCTATACCTAAGTATGTTCCCGATATTCCTTAAGGATGAATTGATAAAAAAACAGATAAAGATACCCGTTGATTTTCATGAATTTGGCGTTACTGAGGTCAATATTAAATTTTATGGCAAAAATTACACCATCAAATACGAACAATGAAAAACAAACTAAGCATAGTCATACCCACGTATAACGAGAGAATGAATATAATTCCGCTTATTGATTCAATAATGGCGGTAATCGGGGAAAGCAGGCATGGATATGAGGTAATTGTTGTTGACGACAATAGTCCCGACAAAACCGCCACGGCATTGAAGGAGAGTTTCGGGGCAAACAGAAATATCAGAGTATTCAAAAGAACAGGCGGCCGCGGACTGGCCTCCGCAATATTGTTTGGAATAAAAAAATCAAAAGGCGATATCATCGTCGGTATGGATGCAGACTTCAATCATCCGCCGGAAAAAATTCCGGATTTGATAGGAGGTTTGGATAAGAGTGATCTCGTGATAGCCTCGAGATTCCTTCCTGAGGGTGGGATGGACGATAAAATCAGGTACTTTTTTACCCTGGCATTCAACTTATTTCTTAAATATGCGCTCGGATTCCCCACGTCTGACAATATGAGCGGTTTTTATGCGATTGAGAAAATAAAATTGCTGGATTTACCCATAGAGACGATTTATGAAGGATATGGCGAATATCACCTGAGACTGGTCTACTTGGCGGCAAAGCGGAACTTAACAATTGGCGAAATTCCCGGCTTTATAATGTAACGCCTTTTTTAAATTATCT
>CAZVQH010000095.1:0-3210 GCA_964629205.1 uncultured Gammaproteobacteria bacterium | reverse complement strand
GGCAAGATCGGATACTTTTATTTCGCTACCGATTTCCTTCAATACGGATATGTCGACTTCAATTGCAGTTGGAATATCGTTTGGAAGGGCTTCTACCGTCAAGACATCGGATTGAATCAGTAAGACTCCGCCCTTTTGGGAGACAGCCTCTGAAACGCCGGTTGTTTTTACCGGAACGTCCGTTAAGACCTTCTTTGACAAATCAATTTTTCTGAAATCAACGTGAAGGAGTTGATCGGTTACAGGGTGTTTTTGGAGGTATTTGATTAGCGTAGGAATTTCTTTCTTATCAAGTTGCACGGTAACGACTCCGGTTTCACGGGCAATTCTATAGGTTTTCAAGAATTCCTTCAAATTAACGCTGATTGATTCGGATTTGAAATCTGGACCGAATATATTGGCGGGAAGTATTCCTTCACGTCGTAATCTCTTTAATTTCTTACCGAACAAATCCCTTTTCGAGGCCTCAAGCATTAATTTTTTCATAATTATTGTTTCATCAACTCAACTAAAAATATTTTATCGGTTGATAAATTGGTATTATAGATGATTTCGCGACCTTTGACAACTGGAGAAAAATTTTGATTGAGTACATAGATATTTTTTCCGGTCTCAAATTCCATGACAAAATCGGAATTTGTCGATCCGATTTGTTTCTGAATAATAAATTGATAAATCTGCCGGTTTTCGGTTATTTTTTCGTTCAGATAATAGGCGATTTTTATTTCAACGGTTTCCCCCGGGGCAACTTCAAAAAAGAAACCGACATTCTTGTATATATCGTCTTTTTCATCAACGTCCTCAATTTTTATTCCGTTTTCCGTCACCTGTCTCAATTTGGAATTCCTTGGCAATAGAACCTGAAAATAGTTCCTGTAAATTCCGGTTGGAAAAACAAGCGAGGGGGAGTTGTTTTTATACTGGATCGATAACAGATGATCAATCTGTCCGGAATCGTCTATGGTCGTCTTCAAATAAAGACTGCGGTTAATGAAATAATTTGCCTTATTCGCGCCCACATTGGCATCATACGGAAAAAGGTAATCGAGTACACAGTTTTCGGCAAGAGTGCATTTTGGTTCGATAACTCGCCCGGACCAGAATGAAGAGTCAAAAAAAGATTGAACCGCCGGATCACTGACGTAAACCGCCATTTGTTTTTCATCCAAAGATTTTTTAAGTTGCCTTCCGATCTCACTAAAGGAAACCTGATCCACATTGATGAAGATTTGATTAATAAGGGATGATAGGAAGTTCCGCTTTTGAGTCGAGCCGGGGAAAAAGTCTTTTTCAACATGTAGTTGGGTTTTCAGATAAAAATTTTTTGAATTTATGTACTCGTCGTAATCCGGGATATATAACTCCCCAAATGCGGCAAGAAGGTTTTCGATTGCGGACGTGGTAATCAGTATCGATCCCTCAAAGTCAGTCATATTCATCTCCTTTTCAAGGAAAAATAGCGCTTCCTGATGATTTTTAAGGAAATCGGGAGAAAAGTTGGAATCTCTCAAAAACCAATGGGGGACCCCAAGATACTTGGACAATGGAGCCGGGGGGTCGATATGAAGGGTTAGCTGACCATCGGCATCATAGACATCATATACCTGTATGCCCTGTATCTCATAGTTTCCAATGGTCAAGACACCGAAGGAGCCTATGAATCCTCCTCCCGGCCTAAGTTCGCGATTATTGGCAAAGAAAACAAGGTACCGACTTAATGTGGGAGAGAATACTTTCTGTTCGATATAGTTTAGGATTTTTTCCGATTTTCCAATAAGATCTTCAACTTCGATAATGCCGGTTTTTATTTTTTTGAAGACCGTCAAGCCTGAAGGAAGTTTTTGGTTGAAAACGCTCAAATTTTCGTTCAAAGCATGCAAGCTGTTTTTTATTTTCTTGAACCTGAGTGCGAAGCTTGATTTATCGGCTTCGTTTTTATTTTTTGAAAATATTGCAGACTGTATTTCCTTGCTTTCGCGTATCAAAACTGACGATTCACTCATAATCTTCAAACCACGGGAGTTGAGATCCATGACCGTATCCGGATAAAGGGCGATTCCAAAAAGTGACAGTGTGGGACGTGAAAAGGAGTAAAGCTTCTTGGAAAATTCAAGGTTACGGCTCCCGGAATTGACCGATTTTTCAACCTTATCAACCGCTTCGTTTCTAAGGTTGCGATAAGCAGAGTAGGTGTGGGCAAATGATAAAATGAGCGGCGGAATAAACATGAGGTGATAGATTAGGAATATAAATGCAGTAAGCAAAAACAAAGATCTCATCGTCATGTGTTTATTTAGATGTTCCCTGATTTTTGGACGCGGGGGAGGAGCTTTCGGGTAAGGGTATGGATTTATGAGTAGGTAGTTTTCTTTGGTCTTTGAAAACGCAAACCATAAAACCTTATCGAGATCTGGTTCATCCAGGGATGAGGCTGTTACCGAGATTATCTTGATGTTGTTTGCGTGTTTCCGGCCCTTCGGAAAATTATTTTTTTGATTAAGTAATATGAATATAAGTTTTTTATGGGGGTGGTGTTTTATTTTGTGAGGAGCGACTTCTTCGTTAATAAAAAAACAATAGTCGAAATTTTCGAGGTCATTGGGCGCACGCGAAGAAAAAAAATATTCAACAGAAGACTGCTTTAGCCTTTTTTTAAGATTATCTAAAAACGGATGATTGTGTCTGGAAACAATCAGGGCATTCTGCTTTTCATCAACAACTTCGGTCGTAAAGGACATAATATATATTGTATAATTTTACCGTGGCAAAAACGGCTTTAATTGTTCCTTATGGGGAAGTTGAAAATTCATTAAAAGATTTCGAAAATAAACGGACCGTCTTGGTGGGTGGTTGTTTCGATCTTCTTCATTTCGGCCATCTTCAGTTTTTGAACAAGGCCGCCGAGGCAGGCGATTTTCTGATAATTGCACTCGAAAGCGACGAATTCATAATGAAAAGTAAACGAAAAATCCCCGTCCACAACCAATCCGAGAGAGCTCAGATACTGGCTTCGCTTAATATGGTTAGTCTGGTGGTGCTTCTGCCGATGTTTAGCAACGAGAAAGAATATTCGGATATGGTGGAGCTCTTGAGGCCGAAAGTGATTGCCGTGACCGAAGGTGATCCGCTTATACTCAAGAAAAAAACGCAAGCTGATACAATAGGCGCAGAGGTTAAGGTAGTTTTGCCGCTATTGAAACAATTTTCTAC
>CAZVQH010000094.1:0-3229 GCA_964629205.1 uncultured Gammaproteobacteria bacterium | reverse complement strand
GAGTCATCTTTTCTGGGGGAGATTGCGATGGGTATCCTGATTTTCCAGGACATTGCTTTCATTCCTTTTCTTATAATATTCACATCGATCACTTCAGGAATCCTTTCGCCGATTACGGTTACGGTCGAAATTCTAATAAGCATCATTAAGGCGGGAGCCATAATTACGGTGCTTTTCATGTTAGGACAGAAGTTGATTCCGATGGTTTTCAGCCGGATAGCACGGTCGTCAAGAGAGCTTTTTAATCTTTTCATCATTATTTTTATCCTGTTTATTGCCGGGCTTTCAATTCTGCTTGATATCCCTGTTCTGATTGGCGTATTTGTCGCCGGAATCCTGCTTGCCCAGACGATAGAACATCATCATATTTTTTCCCAGGTAAGACCGATGAGGGACCTGCTCGGCGTAATCTTCTTCGTCTATATTGGAAGCAATATCGAGCTTTCCCATATAGTGGGCAATCTGCCCTCGATTCTTCTTTTTACCCTGATAATAATGGTGGTTAAAGCTGCGCTGATTTTCGCCATATTCCTGTTTATGAAATTCCATTCGAAAACAAGTTTTTCCCTCGCAGCTTATCTGTTTCAGATAGATGAAGATGCATTTATCCTGATGTCGAGCGCCTACTTAAACGGCGTGGTAACGCAGGATAAATATCTATTCATTATCGCCGCAACGATGATTACGCTGGTGGTAACCCCGATTCTCATAAAGAATAAGGACAACATGTACAAGTCGATGAGATCTTTCATAAGGAAATATTTGGGGGTGCTTGATAATTACCTGTTGACCCGGGTTGACAGCAACCGGTCGCCGATTGACGAACTGACGATAAAGAACCATGTCGTAATCTGCGGGTACGGAAGAATAGGGAGTTATATCGGGCGCTCACTTATCATGGCAAATATTCCCTATATTGCCATAGACTACAATCTCTATACGGTTGAAAAAGCCAGACGAGCCGGGGTTAATATAATATACGGGGACCCGACCGACCGCGATATTCTTGATTATGCCCAGGTGGATGAGGCGATAATGATGGTGCTTGCGGTTCCCGAAAAAAACTCACAAGAAGCCATAGTCCTCAATGCGAAAAAACTGAACAGGGATATTTATATAATAAGCCGTGTCCATAAAGAACAGGACCAAACGCGTATGAAGGATCTCGGGGTTGATCTGGTTGTCCAACCGGAATTCGAAGCCTCACTTTCGATTGTCAGAAGAATTTACATGCTTAATAAATTGGACAAAGTGGATATCATTAATAAAATAAAAAGACTGAAAATTGAACACGGACTAGCATGAAAGAAAAAGTAAAACGCCGACCACTGCGATTAAGATTGATTTGGATTCTTATGGTTCTTCTGGGTTACTGGTTATACAGGAATATTTCCACATCCGTCTTCCTTCACGATAAAGACAAGATAAACATAATGTTCTATAGTAGGGTTCCCCGTTTGTATTCGTTGGATCGCCGCGGCCTTGACTACTACATCTCATTTCCGGCCGAGGCGGAAATTCTCGTTCCCGGAGGGTACGGTTATTACCGGGTCGGCGCGATAAACAAATTAGCAACTCTTGAAAAAAAACCGGACATCATACGAAAATCTTTTTCGCGGGCGCTTTCAAGTATGGTCGATATCTATTTCTACCCGGCAGCCGCATCGATTTTTTATAAGGAAAGCGATACTCCGGGCTTTAACCCATCGCTTTCGGAGGTTTTTCTTAATCCTGGCAACGCAAATCTTATTGATAGGTTTTTCATATTTGCTTCGATGATAGGTAAGAGTAAAAATTCATACAAGGAGATAGATTTAGGAGGTGACTTCAGTCATGAAAACTTCATTAAGAAAAACATGGGAATTTTCTATAACCGCACTTACCGCAATAGCCAGTTCAATGTTCAGGTAAAATACGACAAAAGTTACAAAACTGCCCAGATGATAAGCGATATCCTTGACGGAGAGGGGATACGGGTGGTTGATCTGTCGGGTGGGGAATCTAACATAAAATCACATTGCAAAATCATTACTACGAAAGACAAATTGAATTCGTCAGCCGTTCTTGGAATGAAGACTTTTTTTGGCTGCCGTGTCGTTCCGGGTAATGTCTCCGTTTCTGATATAATTTTAGAGTTGGGGACGCTCGAGAAGGATTGGTCCGCAAATTAAAACTTAAATATGGTAATAAGCTTTCTTATCATTTTGGCGATATCGATAATCCTCGCTGTCAGATCCATGAAGGACTTCGGAGTGCCGGATACCATAAAGAGGTTGATTTCAAGCAAACGCGCTAAGGGCACGATATTATTTCTTAAAAAGAAGGTAATCCATTATTCTTCGGGTTCTTCTTCCTTGTCTTCCGGGTCATAGCCCAAATATTCTTTTTCCTCGACCAGCGACTCGGCCAATTGTTCCAAATCCATGTCGGTTATCTCCTGGTCATCCTCATGGCTGTCCCCATCTTCTTTCCCGGAACTCATGCTCTGAAGGTTTGACTGGATGTTGACCGGGAATGAGATGTACTTGGCGACGCGTTTGCCTTTTTTTACTTCTTTTAAAAATATCATTGCATGCTTGAGACTGGTCTCTTTGACATAGGTATCAAACTGGCTGCCGGCCTTTATAAATATGGTCAGACGCTTGGAAATGTCATCAGGAAGGCAGCCTATGTACTCCTGCTCGATGGTTCTCACTTCAATGCGGCGTTTTTTGACAATAATGCTCAGTTTCTGTCCGATTGCCAGTCTGGCAAGAATAGACTTCTGGCCGCAATTTACAAGCGTGACGGTTTTTGTTTTTCCGGGTATATCGAGGAATAGGTACGGATTGAGGTTTACGTCATTGGCTCTATGGATTTTTTTTGACTCAAGAATTTTGATCTTTTCAAGGTTGTCGAGCGCGGTTCGATTGCCGGGAAGAATGACGAGCGCTTTCTTATAATATTTGCGGGCGTCATTAATTTTTCCGTCCTGTAAATAGGCGAATGCAAGCCTGAGATAAGTGTCAGGGTTTTTCTTATCGGTTTTTAGAATTTGCTCGTTGAATTTGATCGCGTTAGCCCAATCTGACGAAATCGCCGCTTCGATTGCCTGCCTTTCAAGTTGTGATGTTTTATCCATAGATTCATTACAGTATATTTAAAACTATTGATTTGTCAAGTACACACGATTTAAGTTGATGTGTTGCGATTAAACGGTAATTAGGACTCCTCTCCGTAAGGATTGATC
>CAZVQH010000093.1:0-3269 GCA_964629205.1 uncultured Gammaproteobacteria bacterium | reverse complement strand
AGCCTTAACATGAAAAATACACATTTTGAAAATCCGGCCGGGCTTGACAATGGCAATCAATATTCCACACCTTTTGACCTCGCCCTCGCCGCGCGGGAGCTTCTCAAGAACCAGTATTTGGCTAAGATTGCCTCGACAAAAGAGATCACCATCTCCGATTCCGATTTTAAATATTTCCACCGCTTAAGCAACGTCAATCAATTGCTCGGCGAAATCGCAGGGATCGGCGGCCTAAAAACCGGATATACTGAGGAGGCTGGCGAAAATCTGATTTCCTTTTACAAGAAAAACGGACATCAATTCATAATTGTGATCATAAAAAGCCTTGACCGATTTCAGGATACGAGGAATACCGTCAATTGGATTGAGGAAAATATAAGCTACATCAACCTCTAAATAAAAGTTTTAGTCGAGTAGGTATTCGTCCTTGACAGCGGTCACATAAGCTACGAAATCGTCATCCCCCAAGAATACATAGACAGGTTGTAGGTAGGTTTGATAGATATCCGGGTCCAAATAGGCCGTAAACATTTTC
Source organism: uncultured Gammaproteobacteria bacterium (assembly GCA_964629205.1). GTDB lineage: Bacteria > Patescibacteriota > Microgenomatia > UBA1406 > GWC2-37-13 > GWC2-37-13. The sequence goes on along the minus strand of CAZVQH010000093.1, from coordinate 2,734 downwards.
TTTATCGTGACCGATTTTGCACCCACGCGGCCGGCCACAATCCTTCCCTGGCCCGCCTTAAGCTTCATCCAAGCCTCCTCTCCTGTCTTCAGAGGATAAACCCCTGTCTGCTCATCAGATTTTTCGTAGAATGCCATATTGGAACGGATTATATTGGGCTCCCCCTCCTTGAAATTCATGATTACATAATTATGGCTGTTAAAAAATTTCGGCGTCGCAACAGGAAAATCCTGGACTGTCGGCCTGTAGAAATCTATTTCGACCGCTGAGGCCTCAGATGCTCTCTCGACATTGATAAAATCGCCGTGTGCGGCATCATATTTAAGATAAATCACATTAGTCGTTCCCCGGGAAAGTTCGTCCGGATAACGTCCAGTTTTTTTAAGAAAGTCAACCGCCTTGTTGATTATTTCCGTTTTTGAAAGGTTAATTGTTCCAGTAACGAACGATTCTATCTGAAGGTTTTTTGAAAAATTAAAATTGAAGTTGCTGATATCTATCGATAGCTTACTCCCCCGCTCTTCAAAAGTGGCTATCTTGCCGCCAAGTTCATGTTTTATCGTTTCCGAATCGAAACCGAAAGTCTTTGCCATCAGGTATATTTTTTCCCGATATCCGAATCTGGTTGGAGTATCCGGAAGAAAGTATACGGTTGCCGAGCCGGTCGCAGTTACCGGCACACCTTCGATCGTATCCAAGGTGAAATCAAAGCCCGCTGATGATGTTGCGTCTTTAAGCAGAGGCTGGGTTATTTTTCCGAATGTAATTTTTGTATAAGTAACTTCTTGCTTACTTGCCTCCAAATAGACAAAATACAATTTAAATGAGTAAAAAATTATCAAAAACACAAGCCCAAATAGGACCACATAAGGCATTGCTCGACGAACGTAATAAGATAACTCTGTTAATGTCATATTATTCAGCCAACCAACCGCCATCGACATATAATGTCGTTCCGGTTATATAATCCGCCTCGTCTGAGGCTAAAAACACGGTTGCATATCCAATATCCTCTGGCTTACCCGGTCTTCCTTTCGGAATCCTTGCCAACATCCCTTTTTTGGTCTTTTCATCGCTGAGCATCGACGATGTCATGTCGGTTTCAATGACTCCGGGACCGATTGCGTTTATATTTATTCCTCTCGGCCCAAGTTCAATTGCCAAGTCTTCAACCATCCCGACCACCCCTCCCTTAGATGCCGCATAGTGAGCAATATTACCGAACCCAACTCCGACTCCGCCTGATGCGATTGAGGAAATGCTTATTATTTTGGCCCCTTTCGACATAATCTTTATTCCTTCCTGGATACAGAAAAAGTGGCCTTTGAGATTGGTGTCAATTACCTTATCCCAATCCTCTTCCGTCAACTTATCTATTGCTGCCATCGATACGACTCCGGCGTTGTTCACTAGAATGTCAAGGGATGTAAATTGATTTTTTACATCTGAAAACATATTGGCGACAGCTTCCCTATTTGAAACATCCCCTGCAACCGAAAACGACTTTAATCCCATTTTTTTAACTTCGGAAACAAGTTCGTTAGCCTCGAATTTTTTTGAGTGGTAGTTTACGGCAACGTTGGCACCGGCCTGAGCAAGAGCCAAGACGATACCGCGCCCGATACCCCGCGATCCTCCTGTTACCAATGCGTTTTTACCTTTAAGACTAAACATAGTTTTAAAAAAACTACTAATATTTCATTGTATAGGATTATGGGGATTATTTGAAGAGCTTCGTCTGTTTGTGTCGGGGAGAGGACTTGAACCTCCACTACTTTTTAAAGGTAACTAGCCCCTCAAGCTAGCGCGTCTGCCAATTCCGCCACCCCGACTTTTTAGACCCTAAACAGAGAAATTATATCACTTTTTGGGTTATTTTTACTTCCTTTTGATTGTGTATACGTATGGGTAGTAGAGGAATATTGCCGGAGGATCGTCTTGAATATTTCTTTGGAGATCGAAATACGCCTTTTCCCTAGCTTCCAAACTGATTGTGTCGCGACCCTGCTCCAATAATGCGTCAATTTTGACATTTTTATAGTTTCCTATATTTCCTCCCCCGTTTCTGATTGACTGAGTCGAATGCCAAAAATAATATTGGTCGGGATCAACCGGAACGTTCCAGAAGGCTAAAAATAAATCAAAAGCGCTTGTCTCGTTGAATGTCGAAAATGAAATTTCATTAGACAGGCCTACCGTGTCGAGTTCTTGAGACAGCTGATCGGCGACATCAAAATAATCATATGAGGTAACGAAATTCAGCTTCGCTGCCTCCGAAGCAGTTATCTCGTTTTTGATTATTTTATCAGCGTTGACAACGTCCTGATTGAGACTTTTTAGATTGGGATTATAAGCCCAGGAAACGGGTGCAATCGGACCGCGGGCAATTTCGCCGAATTCGGAAAGTTTTTGATAATCAAAAGCCAGGGCAATCGCGTCCTTAATATTCTTATTGGCAAGATTTGGGTTCTCCGTATTGAAAAATAGGGTCAAAAGCCTCGTATAATCAACGTGCTTTTCAACGGTTGAATTATTCCATGTTAAAAAAGTATCGGCAACGGATTTTTTGGTGAGTGTCATCTTGTTTACCTCGCCCTTCTTATAGGCATTTACAAGCTGTGATTCATTGTTGTAAAACTTGTACCTCATCGGAGTCAGGTTTTTTGTATTGGGAATCAACGATATTTCCTTAAGATATCCGAATTGAGTTTTTATTTTTCCGGTTTTATAAAAT
>CAZVQH010000092.1:0-3334 GCA_964629205.1 uncultured Gammaproteobacteria bacterium | reverse complement strand
GAAAAGAGCTTTTCTTTGTCGAAATCGAATCTTAAATTAAAAATGTTTTCGGTCTGGGAAATTATTTCCAAAAAACGCCCGTCTTCAAAAAATAATTTTGACCCAACGTTCACCTTCCGGTCCACGATAACCGGGACTATGTTTCCGTTTAATTCGTTAACCAGAAAAAGAACGACTACCTTTCCCCCCGTTTCCTTTTTCATGACAACGCGCGCCGGTAATACCTTAGTATCGTTCAAGACCAAAAAAGAATCGGACGGTAAATACTTATCTATATTGACGAAGTTGTCTAGATGGATACGATCATTCGTTGTGTCATAGATAAAAAGCTTGGACATGTCCCTCACGGGTGAGGGTGATAACGCCAGATTCCGGTCAGGCAATACATATGAATAATCTTCCTGTTCCATCCTACTATATTACCAAACAAAAAAGGAAGCATGGATTACATGCTTCCTTTTTATTAACGCAACAAGTCTTATTTGTACAGGCTTTTTATCTGGAAAAGAATATAAAGCGACAAGCCTGTCCCGATCACCAACCCTCCTAAATTAAAACTTACCAAGGCCTGGACTCCTCCAACGAGCGAGGCGTAATACATCAATCTCCAGGCGGAAAGCTTTCTCTTGAAAAGTCCCGGAATCGCGATTGCTTCAATAACAAGCATTGCGACCGAAAAAATCATCGTAAAACCGAAACCAACTCCTGCCTGGACTCCGCCCAATAAAGCAAACGGGGCAACCAGTGCACCCAAACCGAATGCCAAAAGAAGCATCGGGAGGGATAATATCAACATAACGAGAGCAAACCACGGTCCATACTTTACGATAAACTCACGAGCTCCGTCAGGTAACTGAAAAGGAGCCTTGTCGACCAAATAAGTTTCCAAAGTGTCCTCGAGTTTTCCCAAGGAAGCTTTGAAATCCGTTCCACCATCTTTGGTTTTAGCCATAAATGTTTATAAAATTTATAATAACAAGCCCAGGATTATTATACCGATAGGAACCAGAAATAGGAAAGGAGAAGGTTTGCCCGCTTGAGGAATGCTTGCGACCGGGGTCGGGGTGGTTGATGCCAGAACAATCTCGGTCGGAGTGGGAGTCAGCGTACCGGTCGGAGTCGGCGTTAACGTACCTGTTGGTGTAGGAGTCGGAGTTGCGGTTGGAGTCGGTGTCTCGGTTGGAGGCACTTCGGTAGGCGTCGGTTTCTCGGTCGGTGTGGGCTGTTCAGTCGGCGTCGGTTTCTCGGTCGGTGTGGCCGTTGTTCCGGTTGGTGTTGGGGTAACCGTGACCGGGGGTGATTCGGTCTCATTCGAGCCGGCACATCCGCAGGTGCTCATATAAGTCCCATGCCATTGTCCTCCGTCAATTTGTATGGTTCCGCAGAAACATGAAGGTGGTTTTCCTGTTCCAACGGTTTGAACTGAATTACTCTCTACACAGGTCCCGCCGGAATATCCGTTCTGTCCGACTATGCAACGCCAGCCTCCCGTTCCCGGACCACCGCCACCCGTTTGCATAGTTATACCCTGGGATACGGCTGCAGCCGTACATCCGCCCTGACTGCCGTTACTGTTGATGCAGAATGAGTGTTTTTTTCCGTTGATGTCGGTAACATTGCACCAGATTCCTCCGCTGTTTCCGCAGCTCTGGCTATTATTCTGCTCTCCCGGATCCCCACCGCCCGAGCTTTCTCCGCAGCGGTTATTTTTTTCATGAGATCCCGAAGGGCATACGCAGCTGCTTCCGCTACATGAGCCCCCGACATTATTCCCGGTCTTATCGGACGCACACATACAAGCGCCGGGCGCCACTGCCTTCTGTTCCGTCGTAATAAGTTTATCCTTAAGATAGAATCCGGTAACTCCCACGATAATAAGAACCAACAACATGTTGGCCAAAAGGAAAAAATTTCCTTTCTTTTTGACTTTTAAAGGAGTGTAATTAGCCATCTTTATTAATTAATAATAGCACAGCTTATTTTACAAGTTCAATGAATTTGAACTGAAGATTACCAGAAATATTACTTTCTTGTGAAATTAGGGTTTTGAACCGGGAAAAATCTGGAAAAAACGCATCCGCATCCGGGTAACTTCGGTCAACTTGGGTAAGGAAGAGCTTGTCAGCATATTCAATCGCAAGGGCATATATCTGTGCCCCTCCGATAATAAAAATTCCCCGTCCGTATTCTTTGGCTTTTTTTATCGCTGCATCAATCGATGTGCAGACTTCAATTCCTTTATTATGGTAATTCCCGTCCCGGCTTATGACTATATTGATTCTATCCGGTAATGGCCTGAACTTTGACGGCAGCGATTCGTAGGTCTTCCGACCCATAATCACAGTCTGTCCCTTGGTCAAGGCTCTAAAACGTTTCATGTCCTCGGGAATGTGCCAAAGAAGCTTGTTATCACGTCCCAACTCCCGGTTTTTTCCGATTGCCGCAATTATTGAAATAGTCATTTATTTGACTTTAAAAATATTTTTTTTATTGCCGAAATATCCGCCGGTAACGCTTAAGGGGGCTTTTATGGGGGGATGGGCAACATAGTTGTCGAGGGTGACATATTCCGGCTTAAAACCATCTATCGTTTTGAAATTATGGCTAAAGCGGACCGTCGGAAGCCTGTTGGGTTTTCTTTTCAGTTGTTCCTTTACCTGGTCAAGATGCAGCTCATATATATGGACATCCCCGAAAGTATGGACGAAATCGCCAGGCTTGTAACCCGTAACCTTCGCGATTACTAGAGCTAATAGGGCATATGAGGCGATGTTGAATGGTACCCCTAGGAATATGTCGGCGCTTCTTTGGTAAAGCTGGAGGGAAAGCTTGCCGTCGTTGACGTTAAGCTGGTACATGTTGTGGCAAATCGGGAAGTGCGACGTATCTTCGTACTTGGCCATCGTATATAAATATTCCGGATTCCACGAAGTGACGATTGCATTATGGGCCGACGGGTCCTTTTTTATTTCCTCAACCGCCCACTTTACCTGGTCGATGGTTTTTTTGGTTCGGGTTGGCCACCTTCGCCATAATTCCCCGTAAATGCGCGGAAGATTTCCCCATTTCCCGGCGAAACTTTCGTCGGCGCTTATTTTTTCTATGAATTCGTCTTTGGTGATTTTGGATCTGGGATTGATTATTTTGTATTTGCGGTACGGATAGTCATCCCATATATGGACATTATTGTCGACCAGGTATTTTATATTTGACTGTCCGGACAAAAACCAATACAACTCATGCAGGACGCCTTTCCAATAAACTTTTTTTGTCGTAAGTAAAGGGAACCCCTGAGACAGATCAAATCTCAATTGACGCCCGAATACCGTATATG
>CAZVQH010000091.1:2941-3353 GCA_964629205.1 uncultured Gammaproteobacteria bacterium | reverse complement strand
CATGAGTCGAGTGGATGAGGAAATTTTGGGACGGGAAAAGAAGTTCGGGGCCGATTTGTGGACTCAGATAATAAAGATGATATTTTTGGGCGCAATTGACAAATACTGGATGGATCACTTGACTGCAATTGAAGACTTGAGAGAGGGAATAAATTTGAGGGGATATGCTCAAATGGACCCACTGGTTGAATATAAAAACGCCGCTTACTCCATGTTTGAGAATCTTGTCGGCCAAATAAATTATGAAGTGACGAGACGACTATTCAGGGTTGAGCTTGAAGTTTCCAAACAAGAAAAAAAAGAGGAGCCGAGAGTTTATAAATCCGCAACTTCGGTTGACCCGTTCACGAACAAAGAAAAACCACCCGAAGCCAAACAAATCCCGCCGCCTTCACCGACAAGTTCGGTAAAG
>CAZVQH010000091.1:0-2931 GCA_964629205.1 uncultured Gammaproteobacteria bacterium | reverse complement strand
CGGATCGAATAAAAAGTACAAGAAGTGCCACTATCCGAACTAGTTTTCAAATGGAAATAAAAACAATAAGTGAGGCACAACAATTCATTTACTCCCACATAGACGTTGATCCGGCTAAGCGTTTTGCCGGTGAGTTTGGGTTGAGAAGGGGAGCTTACCTGCTTTCCCAACTAGGCAATCCACAAAACGACCTTAAAGTTATTCATGTTGCAGGTACCTCGGGTAAGGGATCGACGGCTTTTTACATCAGCCAGGCCTTGAGAAGTCAGGGCTTTAATGTGTCCATGACAATTTCTCCCCACTTGGTTGACATACGCGAACGGTGTCAGATAAACAACGAGATGGTAGGGGAGGAAGAGTTCGTCAAAGCCCTTAATTCCATAATGCCCTCAATTGAAAAAATGAAAGATACCGAATTCAAGTCTCCCTCATATTTTGAAATAATAATTGCAATATTTTTTTTCCTCTCTCGTGAGCGGAAGGTTGACTATGCGGTCGTTGAAACGGGTTTGGGTGGTACTTATGACGGTACCAACACCGTTACCCGGGAAGATAAGATTTGCGTAATCACCCGCGTCGGGCTTGACCATACCGAAATATTGGGAAAGACAATTGGCGAAATAGCTTCTCAGAAAGCTGGAATAATAGGGGATAAGAATTTTGTTATTAGCTGTGTCCAACACGAAGATACAGATAAGGAGCTCGTGAAGCGGGTTTCCGAAAAAAGAGGCGAGTTGGAATACGTCACAGAATCAGATATATCCGATATAAAGCTCCGGCAGGATTCCATAAGATTTAACTTTAAATTCCTGGGAGTTGATATCCCGGGGGTTGAGCTTGGAACAGTCGCCGATTATCAGATATCAAACTGCGCACTTGCGTTAGGGACAGTCATAAAATTATCCCAGAGAGACCGGTTCCCAATAAAAATTAATCGCCTGAAACAGTTCATAAAGCAAAATAATTTTGCGGGACGAATGGAAATCCGCAGGATCGGCAAAAAAAGACTTATCCTCGACGGGGCCCATAACCCCCAGAAGATGAATGCTTTCATAGATAGTCTGAAAAAAATAGGATTCATGAAGGGCGCTTTTTTAATCTCATTCAGGGAGGGTAAGGATTTTAGGGCGATGCTCCCGTATATCGCTTCCGTTGCTTCGGAAATAATAATAACCGGATTCAATATGTCGACGATGGATTTGAAACACGGTTCCCAGGACCCAGACGACGTGCGAGACGAGTTGATAGGAATGGGCTACGTTAACTCGAAAGTTATTATGGATCCAGTCCAAGCGTTTAAGGAATTAATTTCCGGGAATAATAATGATTTAGTGCTGACAGGAAGTCTCTATCTTTTGAGCGACCTGTATCCGCTAATTAAAAAAATATCCGGTTAATTTGCCTTTTCTCCAAAATACGCATATAATTTGTATGAGTTATTATTTCCCTCCCAGCAAATGGCAACCGAAGTATTGAGCGGAATTGAGAGCAGTTGGGTAATGACCTCCTTGTTCTTGCTTGTTCTATTGCCACTTTTCTCCTTGTTCAACAAAGACGATTAAGATGAAAAACCTACGTTTGGCCTTGTCAACAGTCCTTTTGTCCGCGATTTTGGGGGGCGGATTGAATCCGTTTATTAAGATCGGCTTAAAGGAAATTCCCCCGATGAGCTATAGTTTTTTTAGATTCCTCATCGCCTTGATTGTGATTTACCCATTTTTCTTAAAAAGTAGATATTCATTAAAATCCATACTGCGAATAATCCCGTTTTCGTTACTTGGAACTTTGAATATAGTGCTTTTTGTACTTGGATTAAGATATACAACCGCGGTTGCAAGCCAGCTATTGTATTTGTCGGTTCCGGTTATGGTCAGTATTTTCTCTTTCCTGATTTTCAAGGAAAAGATAAAAGTCATTAAGATTTTTGGGATTCTGCTTGGCCTTTCCGGGGCACTTTTTTTGGTATTCCAGAAATCGAGCCTGGAATTTTCATTTAGGGATAATCTCATCGGAAATATCCTCATTTGGTCAGCGACCCTTTCATACGCGCTATATGTCATATTTTCTAAAAAAATTCAAAAGATCCATTCCCCCGTTCAGATAACAACAAGCTTTTGTTTAACGACCGTTTCCGTAACCTTGTTCTTTTCAATCCTTGAAGCTGCATCAGGAAGCAATTGGTGGACAAATGTAACCATATCCTCGGTATCGTCACTTCTGTATGTAGGACTTCTGGGAACCGCCGGTTATTATCTTCTTCAGCAATATGCCGTAAAGCACAGCAACTCGCTGGTTTCTTCAATGACCCTTTACATACAACCCGTGTTTACTTACATGTGGTCAAGCTTGCTCTTGGGTGAAGTGTTGACCGGGAATCTTATGATCGCCGCGGCCATGATATTCACCGGGGCGATTTTGGTGTCGAAATAACGCATTCGGTCCATATCCCGAACCCAGCAGTTTTTGCCCGATTCTGTGATTCCTTAAAAAGCGATGAAAATTTTATGTCGGGTTTAATGGTCATAATTTTAGCGTAACCGTTTGAGATAAGGTGGTCATTTACGAACAAATCTCCCACATATACATATCTGAGAAGCCTTCCGTATTTGTCAGTGTTTGACACATCTTTTTCGAGTCGGACCGACCGACCTTCAACGAGTCTCTTGTTCTCCTCAAACGATTTATCAGCGAAACATTCCTCGCCTGTTTTCTGACCTGTTGAATCCTTATATATTTCCGGGGTATTGATGCCGATGTAGCGGACTTTCACATTCCCTTCCACAACGATCGTATCTCCATCCAGGACCTTGACAACCTTGATGTCTGTGCGCTCCTCATTGAGGCGGGGATCGGGGGTTGGGGATATGAGGTCTTTCCCGATTGAAGAATTAATGCTATTCAAGTCGACTCCAAACAAGGCGGCAATCGCAA
>CAZVQH010000090.1:0-3405 GCA_964629205.1 uncultured Gammaproteobacteria bacterium | reverse complement strand
CATATGTCCTGAGTTTGAGGGATTCCCACCTTATCTCAGAGGCTTTTCATATGATCATAAGAAAAAAGATCGGGAGCGTTGTCATTGTCGACGAAGAGCGGCATCCGGTTGGAATAATAACTACAAGGGATCTGTTGAGACTTTATATAGATGAATCGCGGTTCAGCGTCGTGAAGAAAACTTTTTCAAGAATCGGCAAACTTCTGTTAAATCGTTGAACTTGTTCCGATAGGGGATCATCCGGTCAGCAAGGTTTGTCATCCATAATATCTCCGCTCCGGTATGATGGTTCAACTTCTCAATAATATCCCAATTATCCTCAACATAAACATCAAGCTTCAATTTTTTGATCATTTTTTCCTTAAAAATATTAGGTTGAACGCTTTGGTTATTTATATAACATTCCTCGAATACTTCAGTTGCCCGGATTTTCTTAAGCCAAGCTTCATAGTCGCTCTTGAGAAATCCGTAACGACCGGTTATAAGGTAGAATTTGATATTCTTGTCCTTAGCAAGATTTATCAAATCTCCATATCCTTTATTTATTTTGAAACTAGTCAAGTGGATGATTCTCCATAAAAACTTCTCGAAACTGGATTTGGGTTGATAAAAAGCTTCCCTTTTCTGATGGAAGAATGCGGTCTTTACCGGCTTGAGTATTTTTTTGGCAAAAGGCCTGAGAGTCCGGATCGGATTGTAGAGAATGACCCCGTCCAAGTCAAAACCGACTTTTAATGTTTTTTTCATAAGAAAGCGCTATTTTGGTGTTTTAATCTTACCGCTTTGGATTATAATTATACCTTATGAAGGTATTGATTACTGGAGGAGCCGGATTTTTGGGTCTGCATTTGGCAAAATATTTTTATAAGAAAAAAGCGGAAGTGTTCCTGCTGGATATAGCAGACGCCGACCTGAAAGAATATCCAAAAAATTCGACCTTCATCAAGGCGGACATCCGCAATAAAAAAAAGATTAACAGGCTTTTTTCAGAAACAAAATTCGATTATGTCGTTCATGCTGCAGCCGCCTTGCCTCTCTGGAAGAATGAGGATATTTTCGAAATTAATGTCGGCGGAACTGAAAATATCTTGTCCGCTTCAAGAAAAAATAAAATCAGACGTGTCATATACATATCCTCAACCGCGGTATACGGCGTACCCGAAAAGCATCCGATCGTCGAGAGCGATCCCAGGATTGGAGTAGGTCCATACGGACAGTCAAAAATCGACGCCGAAGATATATGCTTTTCCTACATAAAAAAAGGACTTAATGTGACCATAATCAGACCGAAAACTTTTCTTGGAACACATCGGCTTGGAGTTTTTGAAATACTTTTTGACTGGGTCCACGACAACCGTAAAATCCCCTTGATCGGCCGGGGAAATAATCGCTATCAGCTTTTGGAAGTAGATGATCTGGCTGAAGCGATATATCTATTTACCCGGAAAAACAGCAGGAAATATAACGGAGCTTTCAATATTGGAGCGGAAAAATTCATGACGATAAAACAGGATTTTGACATATTCTTCAAGGCGATAAAATCAAAATCCTCAATACTGCCAACTCCGGCATATCCAGTCAAGAAGGCACTGTGGCTTTTCGAAAAACTCCGTCTTTCACCACTTTACCAATGGGTTTATGACACTGCAGATCGGGATTCATTTGTTTCCATAGACAAATTAAAGAGCACTCTCTCGTGGCATCCGAAATTCTCCAATTCAGACGCTTTGACTAAAGCCTATGTCTGGTACAGAAAAAATTATGATGAAATAAAAGCCCGTGGATCGGGAATTACCCATACGGTCGGGTGGTCCCAGGGGATCCTGGGGTTGATAAAAAAATTAATGTAGCTTCTTGAAAATGATTATTTTCGGGTGATCATAAACCGTGAATGACTCATCGGCCGACTGGTCATCGATTCCGATACCGAACCTTCCTATCTTGACGCCCGGATATACCGAAAACTCCGCGACTTTTTCAAATCCGAGTCTTCCCGAGAAAAGCTTTTTATAATAAGCGCCGGTTTCGGGATAACAGGATTTGTATTTTTGGCAGTCCGTCAGTCTTTGGAGGGGGGTGTAGAGCCGGTTTGAGGCAATGATCATATAATCGCTTTTTTTAAGCTTTTCGTTTATGACGGACCACTTCCACCCGTCGTCGGGCTGGTCGTAAAGTGTCAGTTCCTCGAAAACGTAATTTTCGCTTCCGTATAAAGGCAGACGGTCGTCCCAGTGTTCAACGGCGATTGTTGACCCGAGCGGAATATTTTCGGACATCCATTCGCTCGCGGCAATTCTGGTATGAGTGGATGAGTAGATATTTACAAAACACAATGACCATACAATTGCCAGTCCCATAAAAACCATGGCAATGGGGCGGCTTATCTCCTTGACTTTGCTGATACCGTATCCGGCAAAAACCGCGAGGATGGGATAGATAGGTAGCATATAACGCATGAATTTGACCGCCGACCTGCCGATAGCCAAAAAATAAAAACAGAGGACAACCAGCAAAAACAAATACGCATGATTTCTAAAATATTTTTTGGAATGAAAAAGTCCAGTCATGAAAAAAAATGACATGAACGGTCCCAATCCCCAAAAGAAAATATTCTTAAGATAATATAGGTAGGGGATAGTGCCGACGTACTGGAGGGTGTACGGAAATACGTAAGGATTGGAATTCATCTTTATTTGGGCTCCGATGTCCATCAGAAAACGACCGGACTCGATAAACGCGTATGGCATAAAAATAAAGAAGAATCCGGTTAGCACAAGAGTAAAAAGAGTAAGGTGCATAGCGGTTTTTTTGTAATGCTTCTTATGCGCAAGATTCTTCCATAATATCGCGCCGGCAACAACGGGGAGGAGAACCACCGCCGTAAATTTTGTCGCGATCATGGCCGCAAAATTGATTCCCAAAAATATAATTTTTTTTAGGGAAGGCTGTTTCAGGTAGGTAAGTACCTGATAGACGAGTATTGTTGTAAGGGTTGTCAGTAATACGTCAACAACAAAAAAATGAGAATTCTGAATCGGAAAGAAAGCAATCGCATAAAAAAATGACGCCGCCGCGGCGATCCTTCTGTTTTTGAAAATAAGATCCGAAATCTTGTAAACGAATATTATCGTCGCCAAATCAAAGCCGACCGACAAAATCCGGCCGCTTTTGAGAAGTGTGTAATACGTGCCTTCGGGATTGAATAAGCGAAGCAGATATACAGGCAGACTTCCGTAATTAAAAAAATCAGGGTTAAGATTTTTGAAAAAATCTATCCTTTCGGTAACCATTATCAGCATTCGTTCGTCGGGATGTAAATGAAACCACTGGTCCCAGTCCATTCCGTACACTCTCAAGGCCAAGGCCAAGATCAGGAGGATTGCCATTTGAACCATAATGTTATAT
>CAZVQH010000089.1:0-3534 GCA_964629205.1 uncultured Gammaproteobacteria bacterium | reverse complement strand
GATCATAATTCGGAATCAAGAAAGTAAATTTTTAAATCTTTTTCCTGGGCGCGAAGCGTCTTGTCCTTTGGGTATGCCACCACTCTTATGGAGTTTTCCCCCAATGCAACCGGGAATTCAATTTTGAAATCATTTTTATCGGCTACGAAAACCGTATCCTTTATCGGCGACTGAAAAACAACCAGACTGCCTTTCTCGACTTTTCCTGTGATCGTGATTGTGGCCTGGTCGGTAATGGCGCCGTCCAACGGAGATGTGATTTCAAGAGGCTGCACCAATATGTTTGCGGGTTGTCCGACGTCTTTTTGGGATGCAACTTTAGGAGAGATTATTTTATTTTTTGTAAGCTCAAAGTCCTTACCTTTTATAAGGATAAAAAGAGCGACAACTCCGCCCAAAGCGATTCCGAATATTATCGCAATGACTGTCTCTTTTTTCATAAATTATTTCAGAACTAAGCCCGCATAAACCTCAGGCAATCTTTTTATTATATCAGTTACATTATACCAGTATCCTGAAGTATCATACAGATCTTCCGCCGTCTTTTTGAGCAGTATTGATGCAGCGGTGACCGAATCAAGGGCATTGTTTTTCGTAAATAAGGATGCGCCCAATCCTGCAAGTACGTCACCGGTCCCGCCTTTCGTGAGACCGGCGTTCCCGCCGACAATTTCGTAGGAGGATGTCCCATCTGAGGCGAAGTCAGTTATCGACTTGAGTAAAATCACTACCTTAAATTTCCGGGCGGTTTCTTCGACTATCTTCATTTTCTCTCCGTCGTTTTTATCGGCAAGCGTTATCCCAAAAAGATTCTCAAACTCCCGCAGGTGCGGCGTGATTATTGGTGGGGTCCTCAGTCCCGCAAACCAATCTTTCTTCAGCATTTGTAGGGCTCCTGCGTCAAAAACAAATTTTTTATCCGGAAATTTGCCTATCATCGATTGTGTTAATTTCCCTGCATACTCTCCCTCCGCGCCTTCCCGCATCATTCCGGGACCCAGAAGCACCACATCATCCTGAAGCGCATAGTCGTCGATGTTTGACCTTGGTACGACGATTCCATTCCGGAAGCTCTTCTTGATTTCAAGGAATATCTTTTCATTTTCCTCAGTCGAAGAATAATGAACCATGTCAACAAAATGGGACGCAACTTCCGCGGACCAGAGGGATGCGGCATGGAATAAGGAAGAGCCCCCGATTATGAGGAGCTTACCGTTCTGACCTTTATGACTGACCGATTCCGGAGTCTTAAGCCTAGTCAAAAAATCTTTTACAATCTCATTGTTGGAAGTCAGTATTTGCATATTATTGTATAATTTTACAATATGTCCCTGAATCACGTACAACTGAGAGAAAAATTCGGCCGCTTTTGGGAGGTTAACAACCATAAGGAAGTTCCTCCAATTCCGCTTATTCCCCAAAATGACCCAACGACACTTTTCACGGGTAGCGGCATGCAACAACTGGTTCCATACCTGTTAGGCGAGGTCCATCCGCTCGGAAACCGCGTTTACAATATCCAACCTTGCTTCAGGTCACAGGACATTGAAGAAGTTGGCGATAACCGGCACACCACTTTTTTTGAGATGATGGGTAACTGGTCGCTTGGTGACTATTTCAAAGAAGAACAGCTTTCCTGGTTTTGGAAATTTTTGACCTCTGAAATCGGATTGCCCAAGGAAAAGTTATATGTCACTGTTTTTGACGGTGACAAAAAAAATAAGCTCCCAGCGGATAATGATTCAATTGCAATTTGGGAGAAGCTTGGACTGTCGAAAGATCATATCTTCAAATACGGTCCGGCAAAAAACTGGTGGTCGCGAGCGGGAGTTCCCGACAATATGCCGCCCGGAGAACCGGGAGGACCCGACAGTGAGGTTTTTTATGAATTCACCAACATTCCCCACGACACGAAATACGGTGAAAAGTGCCATCCGAATTGCGATTGCGGCCGGTTTATGGAAATAGGAAACTCTGTCTTTATGCAATACAAACGGACCGATGTCGGATTTGAGGAGCTTCCCAAAAAAAATGTTGATTTCGGAGGCGGCTTGGAAAGAATATTGGCCGCAGCCAATGACGATCCCGACGTCTTCAAGACCGATGTTTTTTCCAAAACCATAAATCATTTGGTGGAGCTTACCGGAAAAAAATACGAAGGATCCAATCTGTCCAGGATGAGGATTATCGCCGACCATCTTAAGGGAGCGACTTTCCTGATTGCAGGAGGAGTCAGACCCGGAAACAAGGAGCACGGATACGTATTGCGACGTCTTCTTCGCAGAAGCGCAATAAAAATGTACCAACTCACCGACGGTACAACTTCGGATTTTTCGCAACTCGCCGATACCGGAGTCTTGGCAACCTATGACGGGACTCAGGGAATAATTCGGAAAGATCTTGCCGATAGTGTCGTATCGATTATTGCCGAAGAAATAAAAAAATTCAACTTAAGCGTTGCCAAGGGTATGAAGGAAATAAAGAAAATTGAGAAAGTCGACGGCAAGATTGCTTTTGATTTTTATCAAAGCTACGGTTTCCCATACGAGTTGACGGTTGAACTTTTCAGTGAAAAAGGGCAAGTGATTGATCGCGATCAGTTTGTTGCGGAATTCAACAAACACAAAGAGCTGTCGCGGTCGGCATCGGCCGGCAAATTCAAGGGAGGCTTGGCCGACCATTCCGTCCAGACCGTTAAGTACCACACCGCAACCCATCTGCTCCACCAGGCTCTGTTTGACGTAATGGGCGCGGACGTCCGGCAGGAAGGGTCCAATATCACTGCCGACCGATTGAGGTTTGATTTCTACTCCCCGCGCAATATGAGCAGTGCGGAAATAAAAAAGACTGAAGATACGATCAATTCAAAGATTAAGGAAAAAATTCCTGTGATATTCAAAATCATTCCAAAAGAGGAAGCCCTCAAAATAGGGGCCAAGTCATTCTTCAGAGAAAAATATCCCGACATGGTCAAAGTCTATTTTGTCGGTGAATATTCAAAAGAATTCTGTGGAGGACCTCATGTCCAAAACACCGGGGAAATCGGGGAAATAAAAATATATAAAGTAGAAAAGATCGGAAGCAATCTCTACCGCATTTACGCCAAATAAGATTTACAAAAACAAGTCCGAAAAAAACTTTCTCGCGACGAAGTGAAAAGCATATCCGAAAGAGTCCGGATTGGTTCCCAAAAGTTTTTTAATTTCCTCCGGTTTAAACCATTTATAGCCGACCGACTCATCGTTGAGGACCGGATCCCTATCGCTTTTTATTTTATAAACAATGAAGTAATGATTTTCCGACCCCGTATCCCGCTTCCGATTGTAAATAGACCGGCCCACATATTCGTATTCAATTTTTTCAATTCCGATCTCTTCGTAACCCTCGCGTATCAACGCCTCCTCATATGTCTCGCCTGAAGAAACATGTCCCCCGACTGGCGAAACGAATTGTCCCGGGTCCTGCTTATGGTCAGCCTGTTTTACCAACAGCCATTCCCCTTTAGAATTTATAACCTCGGCAATAACAGTTGCG